>CAZVLG010000093.1:0-2246 GCA_964627835.1 uncultured Bacteroides sp. | reverse complement strand
GAACGGATCTCCGATATTCGCAGGATCGTACCCGACCATTTTCTGCTTGTACCCGGGATCGGTGCCCAGGGGGGCAGCCTGGAAAAGGTTGTACATGAGGGAATGAACTCCCATTGCGGGCTTATCGTCAATTCCAGCCGCAGCATTCTTTATGCGGACGATTCGGCAGACTTCGCTGAGAAGGCCCGGGAGAAAGCCCGTGAACTGCAAAAACCCATGTCTGCTTCGCTGGAAGGGAAATAATTCCACCCGATACTATGCTCTCCCCCAAATCTGGCACCAGATTGCCCTGATATACAAATGCCATGTACCCGGGGCAGGCATTTGAGATCAGGTGCCCGACCGATTTTTGGTTGAATAGGTCATAAAGGTATGAAACCCTGGCCTTGTTCGATGGAAATAAAGGAGGATCTGCTGCACCACATATGGAAATTCCGTCTGTTCAAAACTCCCCTGCTCGACCTGGACGATCTGCCGATTGAACTGGTAGATCCGGGACAGCATAACCATGATTCAGGTCCGGATTTTTTCAATGCCCGGATACGGTCCGAAGGCATCCAGTGGGCCGGGAACGTGGAGATCCATAAAAAAGCATCGGAATGGTACCAGCACGGACATCATCTCGATCCTGCCTTTGACAATGTCATTCTTCATGTGGTCCTTGACCCAGACTGCCAGGTTTTTAACTCCTGCGGAAGGGCAATACGTACCGTGAGACTTGAGATCCCGCCGGAGACCCGGCTGCCTTGCCTGGATCTGATGGGGAACCAGGAGCTCATTCTCCCCTGGCAGGAGCTTACCAGGAAAGATCCCGGCTGCATGCATCAGTCGCTGGAACGGTTGCTGCTTGAACGCTACGAAAACAGGTTTGTCCGGATCATGGAGGAGTTAAAGCGCTGTGAAGGGGACTGGGAAGAACTGCTTTACAGGCTCCTGGCCAGGGCATTCGGCCAGCGTATCAACACGGGACCCTTTGATATGCTTTCCCGCTCGGTTCCCATGAAAAAGATCCTGCGATACTGTCCAGGTCAGATCACCAAAGAGGCCATTCTGTTCGGCCAGGCGGGAATGCTCGGTCCGGATGCACCGGGAACGAGGCCGGGGGAACCGAAAACCAAATCCTCTGAACCGGAAACCGCTGAAGATGCATATTATTTCGAATTATGTCAGCGATACCGATTCCTGATGCATAAACTGCACCTGCAGCCCATCGACGGCTTCCTCTGGAAATTCCTGCGGCTGCGACCGGTGAATTTCCCGACCATCCGTATCTCCCAATTTGCCAGTTCACTTGAACAATACGAAGGTTTGTTCAGGCAATTGCCGGGAGATACGGATCCGCTCGATCTCCTGATTAAAATGGAGTTCCGTGCCTCGGAGTACTGGTCTACCCATTACCGGTTCTTTCGAAGCAGTCCACCGCAGATAAAATCCATAGGAAGGGATCGCATGGCAGGTCTTTTCATGAATGCTATCCTGCCTTTTCTGCATGCCAGCGCCCGGATGCGTGGCGTCCCTGCTCTCAAACCCGATATTCCTGGTATCCTCGCCCGGATCCCTCCGGAAGACAACCGTATTATCCGCACCTGGAGAAGCCTTGGCATAGTAGTTCCGGATGGATTTACTTCACAGGCGTTGCTCCAATTAAGCAATAAATACTGTATATTTAAGAGGTCTTTATCTTGTTATGAAGGAAATCAGATTATACAGTCGTCCCCTGAGAAGAAGTGAAGCCAGCCGGTCGGCCATCATTGCTTTTGGGCTCCTCCTTGTCATCATAACCATCGGCGTTACCGGTTTCATCCTCATTGAAGGAATGAATTTCACCCAGGCGGTCTACATGACCATCATCACCGTCGCCACGGTTGGTTTCAAGGAGGTGGCACCCCTGAGCGAAATAGGGATGTGGTTTACAAGCTTTCTGATTGTGATCAGTTTTGGTATATTTGTCTATGCTGTTACAAACCTCACAAGGTTCATGATCGACGGGGTGATCAGAAATTATTACAGGGACCGAAAAGTGAAAAAAAGAGTAAAAAAATTAAGCAACCATGTGATCATCTGCGGCTACGGGCGCAACGGCAGCCAGGCCGCCCTGGATCTCAGTGTCCACAAAGTCCCGTTCATCGTTATCGAAAACAACCCGGAGACCGTGGAATCACTGAGGGATACCGTAGACATCCTGTATATCGAAGGGGATGCCACCCAGGATGAGGTACTCGAACTTGCCGGGATCCATGATGCCA
>CAZVLG010000092.1:0-2507 GCA_964627835.1 uncultured Bacteroides sp. | reverse complement strand
AATTAGTCTTGTATTTGCGGGCTTGTTCCTCGGCCTGCGCCATAATCTCAGGCATTAACTGAAATTCAGGCGGGTGTGCCAAGGTTACATCCAATCCAAAACGGGGCATTTGTAAGATCAAGGATTGGGGCACAGAGATCGGCTTGAGATAGCTGGCAGCATAAGCCCACGACACTACCATTTTCTTACGGCGCAAATCACGACCTTTCTTTTCCATGATGGTCATCAGATCAGCCAGACACTGAAATGGATGGTAAATCTCGCATTGCATGTTGAGTACCGGAACGCGAGAAGCATTAGCAACCAGGTTAAGATAGCGATTACCAGAACCCCAGGTGACATGGCGAATAGCAATCCCATCAAAGTAGCGCCCGAAAATCTCACCCATCTCCGTTTCAGTATCGCCATGGGATATTTGGGTAGTTCGGCTTTCGATAAAAGCGGCATGACCACCCAACTGCGCCATCCCGGCTTCAAATGAACCACGCGTACGAGTGCTGGAAAAGAAGAACAGCATCGCCCTGAAGCTGTACACCAATTTCAGCTATTCCGCACCGGTGGAGACGGAAGGCCCGGGGCAGTCCCCCAACTACCTGAGGGTCGAAGAAGAAAGCTACATCCGGAGCGGGTATTTCACCCCGGCCGTTGTTTTTGAGCGCCTGAACGGGGACTTCCACGAGATCGAGCTTTCCCGGCTCATGGTGAACAAGACCGACCACAAGATAACCGATATCGATACGGTGAACCATTTCAGCATGGTGGTTTACGGAGACCGTTCCATAGACCTCGGGCTGGCTGCGAGGTATGAGTACAACCTCAACCTGCTGAGGGGGAAGCCGGAAGCACGTTTCCGTCCCCTGATCGGGTTCGCCGGGAGCCCCTATTTCACGCGGACTTCCATCCAACCCTTCGTTTCCCTTTCCTATCCGGAACGGGATTGCCGGGTCGGGCTGGACCTTGCGGTCGTGCCGCGGATCCTCTGGCACATCAACGAGAACTGGTACCTCGACCTGAACGTTCCGGTCAGCCTGGTGGACCTGGGGCTGGAGATCCGGAGAACGGACAATCCCGTGCTGCCCCTGGAGGACAGGACCACCTCGACCATCGATTTGCTGGGCTTCCCGGCCAGGGTCCATGTGAGGCTGGGGGTGGGACTGCGGTTGTAAGCGGAATATTTGACTATCTCCCTTGTTCGCAGTAACTTGCTCAGGATTGGGCCAATACCCCTGAACCTAAACCTGAGCCTTATGAAAAAATTCCTTCTTTTCTTTTTCTTTTTATCCCTGGTCCTGGCCTGCACGAACCAGGGGGATGTCTGCAAAGGTCCCCTGGAAGGCTTCTGGGAACTGCAGTATTACGAGTGGAGCTGGGACGACACTACCGTGACCTGGACTATGGATGAATGGAACCAGCAGACCAAGATTTTCGGCAAGGATAATTATGCCTTCCTGAAAATGGGTCCTGCCTGGAAGGATAGCATGGCATTGACCATCTATGGCGGGAAAGGGACCTACACGCTGACGGGCGACACCCTGGTGGAGACGGTCGAACTCTGGGACTGGATGGCAATGATAGGACAATCCGTGACTTTCCGGGTGGAATTCCGCGGCGATTCCATGATACAGACCGGCCCGATTACGGCGGATGTGCCGGAAGGATGGGAGAGCTTCCAACTCATGGAGGTCTATACGCGAATGGAGTAGATTAAATGCAGTACCCCGCAGGGTATCTTTGTGCGGGTTTTACATTAGGATTTGTTTACCGGGAAGCCGTCGAGGTACGCCTGACTTCAGACGTTTTTCAGTTTTTTGATCATGCCGGCGGGGTCTTTCGCCGAAAAGACCGTGTTGCCTACGACAAAGCAATCCACCCCGGCGTCCCTGAGGCTGGCGATGTTGTCCATTCCCACTCCCCCGTCGATCTGGATCAGGGCTTTCGAGCCGCATTTGTCGATCATCTCGCGCAACTGCCGGATCTTCCGGTACGAATGCTCGATGAATTCCTGTGCCCCGAAGCCAGGGTTGACCGTCATGTTCAGGACCAGGTCGAGGTCGGGCAGGATGTCGACCAGCACAGAAATGGGTGTGTGTGGATTGATCGCCACCCCGGCATCCATCCCCAGTGATTTGATCTTCTGGACCGTCCGGTGCAGGTGGATGCAGGCCTCGTAATGCACGGTGAGTTTGTCCACCCCCGATGCCCTGAATTCATCCAGGTGCCGGTCCGGTTCCACGATCATCAGGTGCGCATCCAGGGGCTTGGTGCTGATGGTTTTAACCTGGCGGATCACATGGAAGCCGAAGGTGAGGTTTGGCACGAACACCCCGTCCATGACATCGAAGTGCAGCCAGTCGGCCTGGCTCTTGTTGATCATCTCAACCGCCTTGCCCAGGTTGAGGAAATCCGCCGTCAGTATGGAAGGTGCAATCAGGTGTGACATATCCGTTAAGATTTGAACATAAAAGTAATTAAAATATAGTGAATCATGCAGCGGGGCAGCGGCAAAT
>CAZVLG010000091.1:0-1860 GCA_964627835.1 uncultured Bacteroides sp. | reverse complement strand
AATCCGACATTGCCGAACTTGAAGATATTTCCGACCGGGAGGCGTTTCTTAAGGATGCCGGTCTTGAAGAACCCGGTGTGAACAGGCTGGTCCGGGCAGCCTACAGCATGCTGAACCTGATCTCCTTTTTTACAGCCTGTCCCAAGGAGGTGCGAGCCTGGACCATCCGAAAAGGTTCAATTGCACCCCAGGCAGCCGGTGCCATACATTCCGACATGGAAAGGGGATTTATCCGGGCCGAGGTAATCAAACATCGTGATTACATTGAACTGAGATCAGAATCGGCCTGCAGGGATGCAGGTAAACTTGCCGTTGAGGGTAAAAACTATATTGTGCAGGATGGGGACGTTATTTTCGTTCGGTTTAATGTTTAGTATGTGGAAGCCCAGAAAGGCGGTCCTGCTTATGTTTGCCTGCTTCTGGCCTGTCTTTCAGGTCCTGCATGCGCAGGAAGATCCCCGGCTGCTGGAAAGGGCCAATGAAATTCTGGACACAAGGGGAGAACTGCTCTTCGAATTCTACACCGACGACATCTCGAAGCTGAAACAGCTCAATACCTTTCTTTCCGTTGACCGGGAAACCTCTGCCGGATTCCAGGCATATGCCAATGAAAAAGGATTCAGGGCCTTCCTTGAGTTTAAGATTCCCTTCAGATTGCTGGAGAGGCAGGCTTTGAATACGAATACGAAAAGCACCGCCGAATTCCCCGGCAACTGGGACGAATATCCCTCACATGAACAGTATGTCAGTTTTATGGAAAAGATGGCAGGCGATCATCCGGGCATCTGCAGGCTGGATACGATTGGCCAGAGTGTCGATGGACGTAATATACTGATCATGAAGATCACCGACAGGCCGGATGAGCATGAGCCCGAACCCGCCTTTGTATATTCATCGACCATGCACGGAGATGAACAAACCGGTTATGTAATATTGCTCCGATTGATCGACCATCTCTGCTCCGGATACGGACAGGACACCCTGGTCACACGGCTGGTCGATAATATTGAGATATGGATCAATCCCCTTGCAAATCCGGACGGAGCCTGCTTCGAGGAAGAAGGCGTGCTGGTGCCCAAGCGATTCAACTCAAATAATGTGGACCTGAACCGGGACTTCCCCGGTGTAAAGGAGGGAGGGTCGTGGGACCGCTCCCTGATCCAGCCGGAAAATCTTGCCCAGATGGATTTTCTTGAACGTATTTACATGGTCATGGGTGCCAATATCCACGGTGGAACGGAGGTTATCAACTATCCCTTCGACGCCTGGAAAGATCTTCACGCCGATAACGACTGGTACATCGAGACATCGAGGGAATATGCAGAACAGGCGCAGGAACGGAGTTACCCGGTGCTCTATATGTCCGGGTTTAGCGATGGGATCACCAATGGCTGGGAATGGTATGAGGTTCAGGGCAGCAGGCAGGACTGGGTGAATTACTTCAACCATGCCCGGGAAGTGACCATAGAGATAAGCCTGAAAAAGGACCCTCCCTCATCCGAGCTGCCCTATTTCTGGCATTATAATTATCCCTCCATGCTCCGGTATATGGAGCATAGTCTTTTCGGGATCCATGGGATCATTAAGGATGAAAGCACAGGGGAACCGCTCAGGGCCCAGATCCGGGTGCAGGGGCATGATAAACTGGGTTCATCGGTGTATTCCGACAGCCTGAACGGTTTTTTCGCCCGCCCGATCGAAGCGGTCAGCGGCCGTTCGTTCGGGCAAAAAGAATTTCTCACCTTTGAGCTGTACCGGGACGGACGTTTTCTCATCCCGGGCAACGGGATTGCCGAACAGCGTTCGGACAGCTACCGCGACGTGGCGCTCATCCGTTCGACCCGGCCCTTGGGCCGGAGG
>CAZVLG010000090.1:0-5949 GCA_964627835.1 uncultured Bacteroides sp. | reverse complement strand
CGGACTCGGTCTGTATGTCAACCGTTGCCGACATCCCGGGCCGGAACGGATTGGTATACCCCTGGTCATACAGGCTTTGATAGGAGTCCCTCAACAATAATACTTTGATCTCAAAATTAGTTACCTGGTCCGTTGAAAGGCCGGAAGTCTTCGCCGAGTTTGCGATCTCAGTTACGAGTCCCTTGAACTTATCCCCGAGGAAGGCATCGACCTCGATCATGGCGGTATCGCTCATGTTTACCCTGACAATGTCGTTTTCATTCACCTCCACCAAAACCTCCATCCTGTTCAGGTCTGCGATCCTCATCATTTCCGTTCCAGTCATCATCTGGGCCCCGATCACCCGTTCGCCTTTTTCAACCAGGAGCATGGAGACGGTTCCCGTCATGGGAGCATAAATGGAGGTCTTAATAAGGCTTTCATCGGCTTCATCCAGTGCGGCTTCCGCACTTTTAACGGAATATTTGGCTGCATCCAGTTCCGCTTTGGCTACCTGGTAGGCAGAGAAGGCTGCCTCATACACTGCCTGTGAGATGGCCTTTTCGTCCCACAGCTTTTTATTCCGGTTATAATCAAGTTCTTTCTGGATATATTGTGCTTCGGACTGTGCATGTCTTGCTTTTGAGGAATTGAGGGTGGCAAGGGAACGGTCACGGGCGGAGATATATAATTCCGGTTTGATCCGGGCAAGCAGCTGTCCGGATTTTACCATATCTCCTTCCTTAACGTGCAATTCCACGATCTCACCTGAGACATCGGGGCTAATCTTGATTTCCGTTTCAGGCTGTACTTTACCGTTTGCAGTTATGGTTTCTATAATGTTCCTGCGTTCAACTTTTTCTACGGCAACTTTGACGGCTTCCTCTTTACCAAACCAGCCGGCTTTTTTGCCAACAACAGCGAGAATGATCAATATTACCGCAACAATAAGGAGATAACGCAACAGTTTTTTGGTTTTCATTTCTACTCTTATATTAGATGATTTATGTTCAATGGGGAGGTACTACAAGGTGATCGGGATCCCCCTGTAGAAATCAAGGATCTTCATTTTGAAAATATAATCGTATTTGGCCTGCAGCAGGTCTGATTGTGTAGTGGCGAGCCGGGTTTTTTCGATATTATAATCGACCGTATTGACCAGTCCTACCTCAAATTTCCCCTCGGTGTATTTGAAGGATTCTTCCATGGATTTCAATGCTTCTTCGGTGGCCAGGTGTTTTTTTCTCGCTGCCACAGCGTCTGCATAGGACTGCTGGATGTTTTTATACAGGTCCATTTTTGTAGTTTCAAGCGATAGTTCAGAACTCAGCACAGTAAGCCTTGCGTTGCTGATGCTGGTGTTGGTCATCCAACGGTTAAATATGGGGACATTCAATCCCATGGAAACCGTGGTGCTCTGATTGCCGTTCATCTGGTCCCAGAAGGGGACATCCTCCCAATCTCCGGTATTCATATTGATGCGTTGCCTTACATCGGAGAAGCCGGTGCCCCATTGCGCATTCAGAAATATATTCGGACTTCTGCCCCCCTGGGCAATGCTCAGTCCCTCGTAAGCACTCTGGAGATTATATTCTGCACTCTGTATTTGTGGGAGCAGCTGCAGGGCTTCCAAGTAAACTTCTCCAACCGTAAGAAGGATGGGTTCCCTGGCGACATCTCCAAATTCCGGGATCTCAATTTCAAATCCCCCGGCAGAATCAAGATCAAGCATTTGGGTCAGGTTCAGGTAGGAAATATCCAGCTGGTTCTGGGCATTGATCATATTCAGTTCTTCGGATGCAGCCTGAGCCTGGATCTCGAGAAGAGAGCCACGGGCAAGACTTCCGGCCTCAACGAGTTTTGCCGTTCGGTCAATCTGCTGCAGGGTCAGATCATGCTGGTTGACGGCAATCTGCAGCAGTTCCCTGTTAAAAAGGATCTGCAGGTAGGCGGATGCAAGCAGCAGGGAAATATCATTTTTCAGTTTTTCAAGATCCTGGAGGCTTGCCATCAGGTTGAATTCATTCTGCTGTATGGTATTCATCTGCTGTAAACCCTTGAAAAGAGTGACGGACGATGACAGGTTTACACTGCTTGACATTATGGTCTGGTTCTCATTGAATTCGTAGGTAGTTTGATCCAGGGCACGCCCGAATGAAAAACCGTGACTCGCACCTGCATTCAGGTTGGGAGCAAGAGCCACTTTTGACTGGTTGAGCAGGTTCTCATTGTACTGCGTATTAAGTGTCTGCTGCTTGATGGTGATGTTGTTTTCGAAAGCATACATAATACAATCCTCCAGCGACCAGGTATTCTGTGCCCGGATGCCTGCAAAAAACATCATCGAGAGTATAGGGAACAACAGGATAAATTTCTTACTTTGCTTCATGCCTGAGGTGATTTAGAAAGTCCGGCTAATTTGAGGTTTCATGTATGTGCTAAGAGAGCAGATTACTATCTTATTGAATTAAGAAACGTTAAAGATAATTAATTACGCATATAAATTAGGGTATATTTCATGCGTTTCTCAGAGAAAACCATCGACCACAAGGATTTTGGCAAAATAACCATTGTTAAAAGTTCCAGGGCGGGCAGGATCAGCCTTTCAATGAGGCCATTCAAGCCCCCGAAACTCACACTTCCGGTGTTTGTACCATATAATAGGGCCGAAGAATTTCTCCGGGAAAAGGAAAGCTGGATTCATCGGAACCTTAACAAAATCAAAAACCTTGAGAACCTGTATACGGTTTTTAAGGAAGATGCGGAATTCAGGACCAGGGAACATGAACTTGCGATCTGCCGATACGGGGAACCCGAACCCCGCGTAAGCCTCAGGAATAAGAAAATCATGGTTCAGCTCCCCGGGCAGGCAGAAGTGGATGACCCCCGGATCCAGGAGCTTATAAGATGGGGAATACAGGCTGCCTGGAGGAAAGAAGCCAAAAGATTTCTTCCGGAACGCCTGGGAGAATTATCCAGAAAGCATCATTTGCCCTATAATAAGGTATTCATTAAGAATAACAGATCCCGCTGGGGCTCGTGTTCCCACAAGAATAACATCAACCTCAGCCTCCACCTGATGAGGCTTCCGGAACATCTGATCGACTATATACTGGTGCATGAGCTGGTACATACCGTTCATAAAAACCACAGCAAGAAATTCTGGACGGAACTGGAAAGGGTATTCCCGGCTGCAAGGACTGCAGACAGGGAAATGAAAAAATACAGGATAGATATCTATTAGGCGGTTTTCAGGGCTCAATTCCCGTGGATGTTCCTTTCCATTATCCTGTCAAGGCTCCCTACTAATTCAAGCGCTTTCTTTTTCCCGAAAAGCTTGGTGAATTCCCTGATCACAAAATCTTTGATATCGGTGATCCAATCAAGGTAGGAAAGTGTGGATATCCTGCCAAACTCCTGCTTGTCCATGTACCTTTTCACAATGTTGACCTTGGAATGATAGGCCATATAGGCTTTGATCGAAGTCAGCAGGGAGGGTTCAATATAATTCTCAATATATTTCAATTCACTGGGGATCACTTCATAGGTAATTTCATAGAAATTACTGAATGGGAAACTCCAGTTTATGTAGTGCCTGAAGAAATTGGTGATATTAAAGGTTTTCTTTTTATCATCCTTATCCACCGACTCCAGGAAAAGTTTGTTCAGATTTTTCCGGTAGGAATCCTTAATGCTGTCATCCAGTATCTCGGTAATCTCGGTCACATGCTTTTCGTATTCAGCGGAAAAATTATTCAGGGTGAATTGTTTGTTTTCAAATGGATTTTGAAGCTTGATGATCTTGGTAATGACGGCAACCTCATCCTCAAGCAGCGGTGCAACAGGAAAAATATTTTCATCGAAGATCTTTTCGAAGAGCTTTTCCGTAAAGTACCCTGAAAGGATGAGTTTATCCAGCTCAGGATCATTCTTTGTGAACTGTTCTATTTCACTATGGTACAGCGCAAGGTACTGGCTGATCCGGCTCTTGATCTGTGCTTTTTTTGCATCAACGATCAACTGGATATACAGGGGGTAGTATTCCTCCTTCCGGTATATCCTTGGTTTGGCCCTTCTGTTAAGATAATGTTTAACGGTAATTTTCTTGCTTTGCATAGGAAATACCCCCTTAACCGAGTAAATTTAAAAAATAAATTGGAATACGAAAGCAATACGGGCAGTCGAGATCAGCCTTGTGCCGGATTAAATCGAAACACTTCTCCCGGGGCTTTTATTTTTCAGCTTTTGCTTTCAGTTCCAGATTCATTTGTTTAAATGCTTAAAGGGTGGCTGTTTCAATCGAACGCAAGATAGGACGGACCAGCAAACCCATGAAATTCTCCCCATGTATGAAGTGGGTTTTGCCATCTTCAGTTTCTTTGAGGATGAAATAGTGGGTCCCGTCGAAGAGACCTTTCATGAATAATTTCCCACGCCAGCAAAATTCCCCCCGGGGGTCACAGACAAGATTTCCGGCCTGAATGGGGTTGGTTTCCTGCCCCGGATTTCCATGGTGACATCCAATATGGTTCCGGTTTTCAGGTCTCCTTATGATTTTTATTATGAAAGGATTCCAGTCCGGATACCCGGGAAAATCGGACAGGATCTGCCAGATCCTTTCCTTGCTGGCAAACTGGACCCGGGAATCCTTCAATCAACTGGTGGAAAATCGAAATCCATCCGCTGCTCCTCGATGAACATCTGAACATAAAATTGATAATCATGCACGACTTCATTCGTATTCGGGATGATTTCCAAGCGTTCAATTTAAAGTCCCCGGGATTGCTCATGATCGGTATATTTATGTTGATGCGAAGCCAGGTGCGATCTATTAAGTAAGGCTTAAATTAGATTTAAGAAAGAACCTAATAATCAACAGTATACCACCTGGTTATATATTCATTGTAAGCGGAAGATTACCCTGATGTTATCGATATTCTGTCCCCTCACCTATGGTCCAGCCTGGTAAGGCCGGCATCCATGGCATCCTGCAGGGCGGCCCGGTACTCCTGCATTTCGATCGGCCTTTTGAGTATGGGATTTTCCCATGCCTCGCCGCAGGGCCGGTACTGGGGCATGATGTTGACATAGGTGTCAGGGGAGATTTCCCGGGAGAGGAATTCCATGATCCTCCGGGTACCGGCGGTATGTTCCGGCATTACCAGGTGCCTGATGAGCAAGCCTTTTTCTGCGATGCCCGAAATATTGAGTTTCAGGTCGCCAACCTGCCTGTGCATCTCGTTAATGGCAGCTCTGGCTGTTTCACCATAATCCGGGGCATTGCAGGTTTCCGCGGCGATGGTTTTGTTCCAGAACTTAAAATCCGGCATGTAAATGTCAATGACCCCATCAAGTTTTTCAAGGGTGCTCACGGAATCGTATCCGCCGGAATTGTATACAAGGGGTATGCGGAGCCCGTCCTCAGCAGCCAGGTTTAGTGCCTGGAGTATCTGGACAATCACGTGAGTCGGGGTAACGCAATTTATGTTATGACATCCCATGGCCTGGAGTGTAAGCATCATATCCGCGAGTTCTCTCGGGGTAACTGCATGTCCCCGGCCCTCATGACTGATGTCGTAGTTCTGGCAGAAATTGCAGAGGAGGTTGCAATGCGTAAAGAAGATGGTCCCCGACCCATGAATCCCCGAGATCGGTGATTCCTCCCCGAAATGAGGCATATAATTGGAAACCTCTGCCAGTTCCCCGGTTTTGCAGGTACCCAGGTCACCGGAAAGCCGGTCGGCATGGCAGTTCCTGGGACACAGGGTGCAGTTGCTCATCTCCTGAAACAGAATCTCTGCCCGTTCTTTTAAGAGTCCCTGCTCGAACGGTTTAACATAGACCGGCTCCATGGGACTAAGTTAGGAAAAGGTTCCAACCCAATAGTCCCAAACCTTCCGAAGGAATAAATAAAATTTTGTAAATTTGCACCGCTTTTAAGGGATTGACCCATGGTGTAATTGGCAACAC
>CAZVLG010000089.1:0-14843 GCA_964627835.1 uncultured Bacteroides sp. | reverse complement strand
GATGCTCTGCATCGGAAACTTGGGTCCAGGGTTCTACCCTGGGGTTTAATACCTTTTATTGATTGAGCAGGGCGTCCTTTAAAACATCATCGGAATCCAGGACAAGGTTCGAGAGTGATTCAATATCCGGATCCCTTTTAGCGACGTTTTCCCTGAATTGAAGCAATGGTTTCTTTTCCGTGATCATTTGATTAAGCGTATAACACCAGGAAAAACCCTGATTAACAGATCGGAAGGAGTCAATTCTTCTCCCAGTACTCCGAGCAGCTCTTTCATACGGGGATCCTTTTCAAAACGATGCACGATTGATGACATAAAAACCGGATAAATTTTTGACACAAAGAATTGTTAAACAATTTATAAAATACGAAAAAATAAGATTATGTTTATACGAGAATACGATCTTTAAACCCGTTATGGAAAGAACCCTTGTTTTCCTGGTCCTTGCAGCTGCCTGTATCCATGTCTTCCCACAGGGATCCGGGCCGGCGGACAGGATCATCACGGATACCTCAGATGCTGTGCATCCCTGGAACCAACTGAGGGTGAATGATCCGCCGGGTAATTTTCAGTTTGCCATCGTGACCGACCGGACAGGCGGTCATCGGCCCGGTGTTTTTGAAGATGCAGTGCGTAAATTAAACCTGCTGCAACCCGAATTCGTGGTCAGTGTGGGCGACCTGATCGAAGGGTACACACTTGATGAGGAACAGATCTACAGGGAGTGGGATGAATTTACAGGTTTCATCGACCGGCTCCAGATGCCTTTTTTCTATGTTCCCGGGAACCATGATTATACGAACGAGGCGATGTCCCGTATCTGGAAAGAAAAATTCGGCCGCTCCTATTACCATTTTGTTTACAAGGATGTCCTGTTTCTTTGCCTGAATTCCGAAGAGGCCACGAAGGGTTCTGACATGGGCGGGATAGAAAGACCTCAGTATGAATATATTAAAGAGGTGCTTGAGGGACATCAGGATGTAAAATGGACCCTGGTCTTTATGCACCAGCCTCTATGGCTTTTTGATAATACCAGGTACTGGCAGGATGTGGAAGCTTTGCTTGCAGACCGGAAACACACTGTATTTGTCGGACATTACCACCACTATGTAAAATACGAACGCAACAACAGCAACTATTTCATACTGGCCACTACCGGTGGCGTCAGTAAGCTCAGGGGACCCAATTTCGGTGAATTTGATCACATGGTGTGGGTTACCATGACCGAAGACGGACCCGTGATCGCCAATCTTTTGCTTGATGGGATATGGGATGAAAACGTCGTTACCGAAGAACTTACGGATATGATCAACGCCGACCGGATCCTCATTGAACCCATATTCGTTGAAAATGGATTCAGGGAAGGTGAGTTCAGGCTGAAGATCACAAACGATGCAAATTATCCTATGCTGACTTTATTGAGGTTCGGGGAAAGCACGTACATGAGTCCCGAAATAGTGGAATTCAGAAAAAGCATACCACCCAATTCCGTTGAAATGCTGAACATACCTGTTCGTTCGATCCAGGCCTCAACCCTGAAATATATCAAGCCGATTCCTCTGTATGCCTGGTATATTTACCAATTCGAAGACGGCAGGGAAATTAGGCTTGACCAGAGTATTGGCCTGGCCCCTGTGCAGAAAAAATTCCTTAACAAAGCGGATGGCACCATCCTGGTCGACGGAAACCTGGAGGAATGGTCCGGTCTGCCTTACCGGGGTGGCATCCAGTCGGTTGCCCGGGATGACCGCGACGATTACCAGGGCGATTATGACGCCCATTTTGACTTTAATATGACCTATGACGATGAGAAACTTTATCTGGCAGTGGCGGTCTGGGACGACAGGATTGAACTGGACCGTAAAAAATCGGTCTGGTCACAGGATGCGATCCTGATCAACCTTGACCCAAGGCCGGTCTTAATAAGCGCCAATGACCGCACGGACAATAATTACCAGAATGAATACTTCCATCTTTACCTTTCACCTTCGCTAACGAAGAATCAGTCCCCTACGATTGACCGGGAAGAGCTGCTTCCGGAAGGCACCCGCCTTGAAACACGCAAATCCATAGAGGGCTTCAACCTGGAGGTATCCATTCCCATGGATTACATCCGGTCACTGGGCGGGGAGAACTGGGAAACCATACGCTTGAACCTCACTTATTTTGACCGTGATAATAACTCACCGCGTACAGCCATATGGTGGAAACCCAACTGGTCCTCTTCCTCCAACTACATTGGATCCGGGATGTTTTTCAGAACGCCGGATAAATAATATCAACTCACAAATTAATTATTCTTACTTTTGGAATGATTTTAATTTAATCTTAATAAAATCAATCTGGAGCATGCAGATCGTATTTCTGGACAAAAAGACCGTTGGGGAGGTTGGTAATTTCAATCTGCTCCATAAACTCGGGAATGTTGATGTCTTTGACCATACCGACCAGGAAGATGTGATCTCCAGGGCTGCTGGGAAGGAAGTGATCATTACGAACAAAGTTCAGATTAACCGGGAGATCATGGATGCACTGCCTGGTCTGAAACTGATCTGTGTAGCTGCCACCGGAACCGATAATATTGATCTTGATCATGCCCGTGAAAAAGGCATTGAGGTTAAAAATGTGCTGTCTTATTCTACGGAGAGCGTTGCCCAGGTAACATTTGCAATGCTGCTGCACCTGCTGAACAAGGTCAGCTATTACGAAGCCTATGTCAAGTCGGGTGCTTATTCCAGGGGAAAGATATTTACGCATCACGGTCCCCCGTTCTGGGAACTGAGCGGCAAGAGGATGGGTATTGTGGGACTCGGAAACATCGGAAGGAGGGTAGCCCGGATCGCAGAGGGATTTGGAATGGAAGTAGTTTTTTATTCCACCACCGGCAGGAACAATAATATCAACTACAAGCGCTTTGACCTGGATACCCTTCTGGCAACATCGGATGTGATATCGGTGCACGCACCGCTCAGCGATTCAACACGAGACCTGATCACCTACGATAAAATAAAGCTGATGCGTCCCTGTGCCATTCTTCTGAATACGGGCCGGGGAGGGATCATCAACGAGGCCGGTCTGGCACGGGCACTGAACGAAAACCTGATTGCGGGAGCCGGCATCGATGTCCTCCAGGAAGAACCCATCCGTCCGGACAACCCGCTTTTGCGGGTGATGGAAAAGGAACGGATCCTTATCACCCCGCATATGGCCTGGGCCAGTATGGAATCACGCTCGAGGCTGATCGAAGGGATCGCCCGGAACATCGAACAATACAAACAGGACCTGGCAGCACGCTGAGCAATACAGCAGTGGATTAATTAAGCCTGTGATACGGATGCACCTGCCTTCAGTAGTAAGGCCCTGGTAGCTTTGATCCCATCCATTTCGCTTAATTCATCCCCTTCGTATTCGATGCCGATGTAACCGCTGTAGCCGGCTTCTTTTACGATCTTCAGCATCCTGTAGTAATCGGTATGGCTCTCGTTGCCCTCTTCGTCGAAATCGTGTGATTTGGCGCTTACGCCCTTTGCCCAGGGCATTAATTCCGTTACTCCCAGG
The DNA here is from genome assembly GCA_964627835.1 of uncultured Bacteroides sp. Taxonomy (GTDB): domain Bacteria; phylum Bacteroidota; class Bacteroidia; order Bacteroidales; family SM23-62; genus SM23-62. Next base: position 11,285 of record CAZVLG010000089.1, on the reverse strand, counting down.
TACCGGTCGTAGGGTCCGCCATCCCCGGATTTGAAATTGCCGAAGTCGGGCAGGGTGCCGCAACCCGGGTGGTCAACGGCTTCCATAAGTTCCCGGAGCCATTTTCCATTGGCAGCGAATCCATCTCCATGGTTTTCCACGATGACATTCACCCCGTAATCCTCGGCGAACTCACAAAGGCTTCGTATGCCGTCCGAGGCCAGATTGATCTGTTCTGCCCAGCTTCCCTCGCTGTATGCGTTGACGCGTATGGAATGGCAGCCCAGGTACCTGGCTGCTTCGATCCATTTGTAGTGCCTGATCACGGATTCCTTCCGTTTTTCTTGCCGGAGATCACCGAGGTCTCCTTCCTCATCGATCATGATCAGAAGGCTTCTCACACCTTCCCCGTCGCAGCGGTTCTTTAACTCGGCCAGGTATGCCTGATCCTCGGCCTTGTGATAGAAGAAACGGTTCACATATTCCACTGCATCGATCCCGAACTGGTTCCGGGCGATGATGGGGAAGTCCAGCGGGTCCCCAGTGGAATCCGTATACTTTCCATTATCCCACATCTTCAATGATCTGTGCAAGGACCACTGGGCAAGGGAAATGGAGAAGAAAAGGGGCGCGGAGTCCATACATGATCCCAGTATCCCGGGCAATACCGAAGAGACTGCAAGGCCGCCGCCTATCCCGGCCACATTGCGGATAAATTTCCTTCTGCTGTTTTCCATGATTTTATGATTTGAGAGTAAAAGAGGCTGAAAACATGGTCCTGCAATCAGCCTCTTCCGACAGTTCACCCTTTGTTGCGGGTGATTAAAGTTCCCTGAGTTTGATATTCCGGAACCAGGTGGCGTGACCGTGGTCCTGCAGACAGATATATCCCTCAGCGGCAACCTTGGCAAAGTCCGGATTAAATCCCGGGAATTTGCTGTTTGCGATCATATTATTCCATTCATCCGTCCACAGATGGTACTCGAGAACCGTTTCTCCATTCATCTTATGGAATACCGATCCGTCGTAAACGATGATCTCGATCGAGTTCCATTCCATAGCCCCCTTTGCATTCTGGGGAACGGGAGGGATCAGATCATACAGGGAGCCAGCCCGCCGGTTTCCATCCTTGCCGGCAATGTTATCCGGGTGGCTTGAGAAATTATCCAGGATTTGCAGCTCGGGGGCCGTATACCAGATCTTCTTGCCGGGGATTTCCTGTCCCAGGTAAAAAACACCCGAATTTCCGCCTTCCTCGATCATCCATTCCAGCTTCAGGTGGAAATTCTTGAATTTCTTGTCGTACAGGATGTCCCCGCCGGCACCTGCCTCACCCGTTCCTGAGTGGAGGCATTTAAGTGTACCGTCTTCAATTACCCACCCGGAATCAGGAAAGGCGTCCAGGTTATAACCCCTCCATCCTTCGGTGGTTTCACCGTCGAAAAGCAGCATCCAGCCTTCATCGATCTCGGCCCGGGATAGCTGGTTGTTGCCAATCGTTTCCTCGGAGGTTTCTGAGCTTTTGTCACCCGAATCACCGGATGATTTTGATTTACAGTTAATAAGTACCATACTGCCGGCCACGATCATGGCCAGGAATACGAACAGGATTCTGAAAATTCTCATGAGGCTTGATGTTTTAGGTCTTAGTAAGTTTAAAAATACATAAGCTTCCTTCATTTTGCAAGTGCTAAAACTTATCTATTTTTATTCTATGGTATTTGAGAAACTATTACAGGGCATTGACGGAGGCAGGGTGCTCGATGTTGCCTGTGGAACGGGACAATTTACCAAGGCCCTGGCCGGATCACTGAACTCATTCGATTCCATCACCGGAGTTGATGTTGACGAGACCTTCCTGTCAGAGGCGAGGCATAAATTTCGGTCTGAAAAATTCTTCTTCCTTGTGGCGAGCTCGCAGCAGCTGCCTTTTGAAGATGAATGCTTCGACCTGGTCGCCATTTCAAAGGCGCTCCACCATGTTGAGGATCCGGAGGCCACACTGGCAGAAATGAAACGCGTATTGAGGGTTGGAGGACAATTCCTGATAAACGAGATGCACCGGGAAGGGCTGACCCAGGCCCAGGAATCCCACATGCTTTACCATCATCTCCGGTCGGAAATGGACAATATTCTGGGGATCAGTCATAATCACACTTTTCACCGGGAGGATCTCATCCGCCTCGGGGACAGGCTGGAATTGAAGGACAGGGTTATGCTGGAGTTCAACCCGGATCCGGCAGGGGCGAAAGACCATGAAAACATAGAAGAGTTCAGCCGGAAAATGGATGATTGGATATGGAAACTCGAGGATTACCCCGAGAAATCAAAATTTGCAGAAAAGGTGGAAACCCTGAAGTCCAGGTTCAGGGAGCATGGGATTTCACGTCCGCCCCAATTAGTGATTCTGGGCCGTAAATAGTCCATGGCGCCTCCGGAATTTGCGAATGTATTTTTGCGGATATCCAATCAGATTTTGTAAATTTCATAAAATTTCATTAAGCCATACAACGAAAACCTTCATCATGAAAGCCGTCAGTATTGTCTCCATCGTTTACGGTACCCTTGGACTCATATGGGCCGCTCTTGTTAGCGTAATGATCCGGGTCCAGGCAGCACTTATGGAAAATTTCCCCTGGCCGGCCGAAACATTCGAATTTGTGGATATGCCCGCACTCCTGGACAGTGTTTACTCGGTGATCGGCACCCTGTTTCCTTTTGTTTTCCTGATAGCCCTTTTGTATATAATTTCAGGAATCCTGCAATTGGCGGGGAAGCCTTCCTTCAAGAACCTTGCCTATGCCGCTGCTATCCTTAATATTATATGGTACATTGCCTATATGGTGATAATGCAGCTGGAAATCGTACCCCTCCTGAATTCCATGGATTTATTCCCCGGCAGTCTTTTAAACGCAATGGTGATCGCGGGAATGATTATCAACGCTGTATTTTATTGCGGTTACCCGGTCTTCCTGATCGTCTTCATTAGCCGGGGCGGAAGGGAATGGGATACCCTCGAATCGGGCTATACATCCTGAATTTGCTATTTTTTATTTCATTAAATAATAGATTATCAGTCTATTAACAAGATTATTTATTTTTTAGTTGAATAAACTTAAAAATAAGTTTGATGAACTAAGAAATAAATTATATATTGAACCGTTATAATCAAAAAGCTAATCAAATGGCAACCCTGACAAAAGCGGAAGAAAGGATCATGCAAATACTGTGGGATATCGACCAGGGATTCATAAAGGATATCCAGGAACATTTTCCCGATCCCAAGCCTCCTTACAATACCATCTCGACCATTGTAAGGGTGCTGGTGAAAAAGAAAATTGTTTCGTATAAATCCTACGGCGGTTCCCACCAGTATTATCCCCTTATCTCAAGGGAAAAGTACCGGAGCGAGCAAATGAACAGGCTGATGAGAAATTACTTCGGCAATTCACTTAAGGAAGTGGTGAACTTTTTCTCAGAGAAAAAAGACCTGGATGTGAACGAACTGGATGAAGCCTTAAAGATGCTGGAAGACTTGAAGCAGATGAAGAAGAATACCTAATGAGTTACTGGGATGATCCGGTTTATCCTATACCTGTTTGAAACGGGAATTTGCCTTTCCCTGCTGTATCTGGCATACTGGCTGTTCCTGCGCAGGGAGACCTATTTTAATTTCAACCGGCTCTTTCTCGTGGGGAGCATTGTTCTCGCACTTTCGGTTCCCCTGCTACATCTGAATTTCAGCATACGCCAGGGCAGCACACTTGAAAACCCGGCATTCGGAATCCTTCAGTTCAGGAATTATTATGAAGAGTTCATACGGATGATCGATGCGGATTTCGGGTCCGAGCCGGGCAACAGGCACCGTGCGATCCGGGACGCTGCGCTCTCAGGCGGGGCGGAGGTGGATGGAATCCTTCCCGGTGAGGGTACCTATGGGATCCTGCCGGATTCCCGGGAGAGCTTTGGCGGGGGGAATGGTTCCCCTGCCGGAAGAGGGGTTTCTGCAGCCAGGATCATCCTGCTCATATATATAATCGGAGTGATGTACTTTTTTACCAGGTTCATCTACCTGGTTATCCGGCTGTTTCTGCTGGCCAGGAAAAATGGGATTAGCTGGCAGGGAGGGTTCCGGATGGTTGAGATGAAAGAGGATATCGCCCCATTCTCCTTCTTCCGCTTTTTGTTTATCAACAACAGGTCTTTTGATGATTCCGAATTTAAGAATGTGCTGGAGCATGAAAAGGCCCATATACGCCAGGGGCACTCGCTTGACCATCTTTTCGCCCATGGTCTGGCCGTATTCCAGTGGTTCAACCCGGTTGCCTGGCAAATACGTAATGCCCTGAAAACCACGCATGAATACATTGCAGACCGCTGGGTCATTGAAAACGGATTCGAACCATTTGATTACCAGTCTTTATTGCTCAAACAGTTGATCGGTTACCATTCTGTTGAGCTTGTAAACAATTTCAATCTTAAACCAATCAAAAAACGAATAGCCATGATGACAAAAACAAGATCAGGAATACCGGCAAGGTTGAAAGCCATGCTCGTCATTCCCTTTGCCCTTATCCTGTTTCTTTTATTTGCGGATTTTACCCTGAAAGGTCCAGGCCACAGCCTGATGGACATGAAGGCGGTACTTACCCACCGGCGAGGTGCGACGGATCTGAACGGCTTATGGGTGAAGCAAAGCAAAGATAATTTCAGTGATCTGCTTCTTTTTGACGGCGAAAGGTTTTCTTTTTCGGAGGGGACAAACCTCAGCAAGTCTTTTTTCTGGAGGATGGAAAAGGGAGCACTGGTCCTTTCGGATCAGAAAGGAACGGAGGGAATTCACCTGAAAGTTGAAAAGGCAGACGACCTGCTGACGATCTGGTGGAACAATGCCAGGAGCAGCCAGTATAAAAAGTCGGCTGCAGGAAATACACTGGATCTGTTTCTCAGCAAGCAGGACATGAAAATCAGCCTGCCTGAGATCTCACAGTACAGGTTAATGGAAAAACAGGACCTTGTTTATAAAATCAGCCTTGGATATGCAGAAGATGGCAGCGCGGTACTTGCTTTTAACGATGAGAGGATCGGTCTTGAAGATCTGCCCGGGATGATTGAAAATGAGCGAAGCAAACACAGCAAGCTGGATGCAGGGAACCTGACAGCAATGCTTTTTATAGACTGTAAAATGCCCATGGGGGAGGTAGTCGGTGTTAAGGAGTCACTGAGAAAGCTCGACGCATTAAAAATTGCGGATGCCGGATATCCGCATGGTTCCGACCATTCGGTATCCCCGCTGCTTTATCATACGGTGGCCCTGCCCAGGCTTTTACCCCCTCAGGATGCCCGGTACCTGGAAAAAGATGATGTTGAAAAGCAGGGGATCAGGCTTTTCGTCATTGATCTTTCCGAACGCAACACCACGCCAAGGGAGGTCGACGAAAACCTGGAAGCCTTTATAAGGGAGAACGATGGTGGGAAATATGCTTTTTCCCTGGAATACGATAAAGAAATACCATACGGGCAATATATTGAAACGGTGGACATGGTTTTCGGGGTGGTATACAGGTTCCGTGAGCAAATGGCCGTGGAGAAATACAGAGTCGGATATGCCGAACTCGGTGAAGCCATTCAGAAAGAGATTCGCCATGCATACCCGATGGTCCTGTCGGAAGCATGGAGTGGAATCTAGAATAATTGAGCCAACAATGAAAAACGGGCTGCGAAAGCATCCCGTTTTTTCGTAAGTTTACCGGTCTCAAGCATGATTTGAATTTTATTCAGGATTTAACTACAAGGATATGAGAACACCAATCATTTTATTTGCAGGTCTTTTGTTGTCGACGGGCCTTTTCAGCCAGGAATGGACCCCGGAATTCACCAGAATATGGGAGCCGGTGCCACGCATCGTCAGGCCAGGGGACGGGACAGCCCCTCCATCGGATGCGATCGTACTGTTCGACGGGACCAACCTGGATCAGTGGATGAACAAGGCCGGGACTGCGGTCAACTGGAAACTGGAAGACGGGATCCTCACCGTGGTGCCCGGATCCGGGGAAATCCGGACCAGGCAGGGCTTCGGGGATGTCCAGCTTCATATTGAATGGAGGGCCCCCGCCGAGGTTTCCCGCGATGGACAGGACCGGGGGAACAGCGGGATCTTCCTGCAGTCGCTCTACGAGGTACAGGTACTGGATTGCTATGGGAATACCACCTACCCGAACGGGCAAACCGGTTCTATCTATAAACAGCATATTCCCCTGGTGAATGCATGCAAGCCGCCCGGGGAGTGGCAGGCATACGACATCATTTTCACCGCACCCCGGTTCAAGGAGGACGGAACATTATTTTCCCCGGCGACCATAACCGTTTTACACAACGGAGTACTGATCCAGAACCACGTTACCATCAAGGGCAGTACGGTGGATATCGGTTTGCCGAAGTACGAGGCCCATGATCTGAAACAGCCCCTGATGCTGCAGGATCACGATAATCCGGTAAGTTACCGGAACATCTGGGTCCGCGAGCTCTGATCCTGAGGATTAAAGTTCCTCGAAGAAAAGGTTGAAGAAGGTAGGAACAGAGCGGGAAGCCACGCCATTGGGCGAATTCTGAAGAAATGCGAGTCCCGTATCAAGCTCCGGGCAAAAAGCGATCTCGGCCCGGTACCCCCTGACGTATCCGCCGTGGTAGAGGATCCGGTGGCCTTTGTAATCAAAGACCCTCCATCCCAGGCTGTAAGACCGCTCATCAATGGGATCCCAGTGCCTGGTATAGGCTCTTTTAAGGGGGGTTTTTATTTCCGGAGTGGTGATGAGTTGAATGACGGAGGGCGCCACGGCCTGAGGAGCGTGACCGAGCAGGGCCCCAAGCCATTTTCCCATATCCGAGATGCTTGCATTGACGCCTGCAGCGGGCAGCAGGTTATAATACCCGGTATTCAGGGGCAGGGGTTGGAACTCCCCGTTTCTCCGGGTATGCGGGAAAGCCACATTGGGATTCCATACGAGTCCCCTGTACCCCGTCGAGGATTCTTGCATTTGGAGGGGACTGAAAATATGTTCTGCCAGGAGTTCCGAATATGTTTTTTCGGTTGCCAGGGATGCGATGGTATCGACAAGGCTGAAAAGAACATTCTGGTACCCGTATAATTGCCCCGGTGGAGCGGAGATATCAACCTCCTCCAGGCGGGGGAGGATTTCTTCCATTGTCTGACCGGCCTCAACCAGGTTATCATAAGCATGCGGAACCAGTCCCGATGTATGGCTCAGCAGGTGCCGGATGGTGAGTTCGCAGGTATTGACCGAGTCCTTTAACCTGAAATCGGGGAGATAGCTCAGGACCCTGTCATCGAGTTGAATACTCCCCTTACTGTCGAGCTGGCATGCCAGGACACCGGCGAATCCCTTTGACACGGAAGCAAGGCGGAAAACAGTGTGACAGTCAACAGAATCATTGGTGCCGGCGCGCCTGACGCCATAGGTCATGGTATAGACGATCCCATCCTCATGGAAAACCGTGGCGGCAGCTCCAACGGTGCCCATGCTGTCAAGGTTCCTGTGAAGAAAATCGTCGAAACGGATAATGGTTTTTTCGATGGGGGTGGTATCCCTGGGGACAGCTAACTGAGCGGGCGGTGGTTCCTGAGAACGGCCCTTTGTGAAAAATATACTGATTGCTATGATTCCCCCGCAAAGAAATACTCCGGCTGTCCTGACATTCATTTTCTAATCCATGCTCATTTCATAGGCCTGCGCAATGGCCACCACCTTTCTGTATTCCTCCGGGCTGAGGTCATTGAAGAAGTAATTGACCGGGTCCACTTCATGTCCATTGACATGAACTTCATAATGAAGATGCTGGCCCGAGGATAACCCGGTGTTGCCGACCTGTCCGATCACCTGTCCCCGCTTTACCCATTGTCCCTTCTGGACATTGAAACTATGAAGGTGTGCATACAAGGTGGAGATTCCATAGCCATGGTCAATTTCGATCACCCTGCCAAAGGTTTCAGAAACCCTTGCATCCCTGACAATCCCATCGGCGGTGGCATATATATCGGTCCCGACAGTTGCAAAAAAATCAATTCCTTCATGCATCCTGTAAATCTTCAGGATCGGATGCAGCCTCATGCCAAAGCCCGATCCCGTAAGTTTAAGGTCCTCGTTGGCAATGGGCATGATGGCAGGCAGGTGATTCAATTTGGTCTTGTTACGGAATGCTGTCTTCAGGACTTCCTGGTAGGAACTTTCCTGGACCTTCAGATGTGAATCCAGCCGGTCAATCCTTTCTGCCAGGCTGCGTACCTGATCAGGGTAGCCGGAAATCGTCAGGTTAAATCTGGGTTCATGTCCCCCGGTCCCTGCTTCGCGGATGGACCAGGGGAGGGGCTTTTTCCCCACAAGAGAACGATAAATACTGTCATCCAGGGTTTTAAGGGCAGATAAGGTGTGATCGTATTCGTCCAGTCTCTCATCGAGGGTTGTATATAGATCGAGGAGCTTCTGGTTCTGTGTTTCCAGGTTTTTTTCCCTGGGAGTTTTAACCAGTCCGGTGGTAAGGAAGAAACCTGCTGTCCCGAGGACTAGGCTCAGAAAAACATAGGATCCGGCCTGGAGGATAATTCTTTTAAAGCTTCTCTTTACAGGTGTAAGCGAGAGCTGTTCAGGGTTAAAGTGGTATCTTTTCCGGCCCATGTGTCTGAAAATGAAAACCTAAATATATTATTATCCGCTGAAATAAGCAATATTAGTTTTGAATCTGCCTCAGATTACCCGCTTTTTCTCCGGGTCCCAGTAAACCTTCCGGTTCTGCCTGTATGAAAGGGTCGCCATATGCGCGGTGATGGCTTCCTCGAATCCCTGGTCAATATTACAGCTTGGTTGACTGCCTGAGCGGATGCAATCGATCCATTCCTTGATATGCAGGTGGGTGGTATCGACACGTCGCCCTTCCCGGTAAGTATACAGTAGTCCCCTTCCGGCAAAATATGCTTCCGTGGCCGAGGTAACGGCATCTACATTTTTCTTTCCCGGCACATAGGTGTAAAGCGGACGCTGCGGATCGATGATCCCCTGATCGATCATTTTCCTGTACCTCGTCGAGTCCCTGTCCGCCCAGATGCTTATATTATCACCGAGTTCCATGTGCCCGTCGTGTCCCATAATCACCTTTCCACGGTCCCTGCTGCTTGCAAGAGAGGCACTGTAAAGCAGGGTGAGGTCCCGATCCGGGTATTCGCATGTAACCTGCCATACATCCGGCACTTCGCGGCCGTCCTTGAAGAAATAAATGCCGCCTGATGAGACGACCGAGCGGGGTATGCCCAGTGAAAGGATTTGATTGATGGCATCGTATTCATGGGTGAACAGGTCGCCTGAAAGCCCCGTACCATAGTCCCACCAGCATCTCCAGCGGAAAAACCGTTCCAGGCTGAAGGGATGCCTGTAAAAGGGACCGCTGAACTGATCCCAGTCAATGTTATGCGGACCCGCCCCTTCATCTATTTTATACTGCCAGGCACCGTTCGGGTCATTCCGGTTTGTACAGACCTCGATCAGGTTGATCTTGCCAATCAGACCCTTCTCGATGGCTTCCCTGGCCTTGATATAGCTCTCGGTTTGCCTTCCCTGGTGGCCAAGCTGGAAGCAGACCCCGCTTTCCTTCACGGTTCTGACCATTTCGTAGGTTTCCTCCAGGGTCCTGGTCATGCCCTTTTCCACGTATATGTGCTTGCCTGCCTTTGCGGCTTCGATGGCTATACGGGCGTGCCAGTGATCGGGGGTCCCGATAATAACGGCATCGATGTTATCTGCCTGGAGCAATTCCTGGTAGCTGCGGTACCGTTTTGCCCCGGCAGTGATCATGGCATCCGTTCCCTGACGCTTTACATTGCCGGATGCCAGCAGGGCTTTTTCGGCCCTCACATCGTAGACATCGCAGACCCCGTTCATCTCCACATTCAGGTCTTCCTGAGACAGATAATCCTCGTACCTTTTATCGCCCGGGTTCAGGGAGGCCCCGTCTATCCATTCCTGGAGACGCTCCGGCTCTGCGAATCCCGCAGCACGCATAAGGTCGAGTCCCCTGCCCCCCGTCCCGACAATTCCCAGGCGTATGACTTTATCCCTGGGGGGAGACGGCGGGATTACCGGAGCGCTCGAGTCCATGTTCAGCTCATGGAGATAGACATTCTTCAGGTAATGGTCTTTCCTTCTTTTTCTCCACCAGGCGATGGCGAAGGCTCCCAGGAATGGGATCCCGGCAAGCCCCTTCAACATATTCCTGCGGTCCATTCTTCCTGTCAGGGGATCTTTTCTCCCATTTGCAGGGTCATTTGTTGTATCCATTCTTGGCGTATTTAAATCAATTTCCTACGAAAAATATACCGGTCCAACCCGGCCTGTAATCCGGTGGGGAACAGGAACAGTACCCAGAGGGCCGTCAGTTCGATCAGCGTCTTATCCACCACCAGGTAACTTCCTTCGGCAGGCAATACGTACTCCAGGTTCAGAAAAGGAGGGTGGCTGAGGTAATAAAAGGCCAGCAGGAGGATACCGCCCAGGGATGCAATCCTTACAAAACTGCCCAGGATAAGCCCAAGGCCAATGAGTATGAGTCCCCATACATTCAGGAAATCCACCGCGGCCAGGACCCCCGGGTTTGACGCCAGGGAGTGAAAGAAACCGGAAAAGATCCATTTCGAATCCATCAGGTAGCCAATGGCGGACCAGTCCGGGTTCACCAGTTTCACCATCCCCTCATACAGGAAATGCCATCCGATCAGGATCCTCAGCATTACAAGGGATATCAATTGCCATTTGGAGTATTGCATTGGCTTACGTTTTTAGAAGGCTGAAAACATTGAAAACGCAAGATATTAATATTGGTTGAAATTACTCCAGGACATGCCTCAAAACTTCGGTGTCGATTTCTCGTAGGGATTTTACGATGAGGTTTGCGCCTGAAAGTTCCGTGGGACTAACATCAGGGTGTTGAAGGGCGATGACCGCCATACCCGCGTCCCGGGCGGCCTGAATGCCGTTCTTCGAATCCTCGATGACCAGGCAGCGGGATGGATCTGCATCTGCAAGCCCGGCAGTTTCAAGAAAAATTTCAGGGGATGGCTTGGAACGGATTACATCATCCCCGCTTACAAATCCCCTGAAGTAAGGATTCAGGCGGTTGATTTCAAGAACTTTGGAAATGATCCCGGAGGAAGAGGAGGAGGCGATCCAGCATGGGACAGACTCATTTTGAAGCGCTTCGAGCAGGGGAACAAGCCCTTCCAACAGTGGGATGCTGCCCGG
>CAZVLG010000088.1:0-16208 GCA_964627835.1 uncultured Bacteroides sp. | reverse complement strand
AAACAGAAAAATTCTTTTTAAATCCGTTTCTTTCTTCAGGCGCCAGAAAATCACCGAACCACTTACCTATTGCTTCTTTTTTGGAATAACCCAGCATTTTGCACCATGCGTTGTTGACAGAAATGATCCTACCGTTCTCAGCCAGGGATTGATATCCCAGCGGTGCTTCCTCAAACTTCTGTTTTAATTCATTAAGCCCAGAATCGACAGTTCTCTTTTCATCCCTGTAATTCATTGCGGATTCTATCGCCATCCTCAGCTCATTCCAGTTTAACGGTTTATTGAGAAAAGCCAGCGGATGTGTATCACGTACTTTCTGAAAGGTGCTTTCATCCTGGAGCCGTGAGAGAAAAATCAGGGGAATATTCAAGTTTTCCCGGATCTTTTTCCCGGTTTCGATTCCATTGAATTCTCCTTTTAGTTCAACGTCTAAAATGACGACGGAAGGCTCAATTTTTTTGAGTTTCTCGATCGCTGCTTTACCATCTGAACACACTTCAACGTCAGTGTAACCATACCCCCGAAGTTTTTCAACAAAAGCAGGCACCTGGAGCTTGTCATACATGATAAGCAGAATAAGCCCCGTTCGAACAGTTTTCGGTTCCATGGCAGTAAATATTAGTTGGGATAAAAAATCAGGAAAATCCGGAACAATAATTATGAAAAGATACTTAGAAATTGAAAAAGAATCAAAATATTATGGCACATCGAATCTGCAGGATCACAGAGAAACAGGTAATCTTACAGTAATCGAAGTCCCTTTATCTTTGGATCCTTTAATTTCCAGGCCCCCCCAACTAAGCACTCTTTCCCGCATACTTAATAATTCCAAAAAACCCGGATGAATGAACTTTGTAACTTACAGTATTTCAAAGCAAGAAAATCTGGTGCTCAGACCATTCCAAAATATGTTACTCTTTCAAACCGAATTTACAGTATGAGGAAGAAACGTCCGGTTTTTTACGTACCTATTTCAGGGTAGGATCCCGGCATATTACATGTCAATTTTCGTAGACTAATTGTTTGGGGAAGTATTATTTTCAATTTCATCTATAAGGTGAGAGGAATAATTTAGACATCCACACCCAAGTATTTTATCCAATTATAAATGTTTATATGTGTTTACAAACGAATAGGTCTTTCTATCTACCCGTATATAAATGCATATAAACGTTTATATCCGTTTATAAACAGTTTTATCCTGTTATTATCGAGTTTGCTCGACAAATCACGAGATGAAATCCTTTCCGCAAGGATGATTCTGCTAAGAACCAGATAATTGAGAAAATCGAATGCGGTTACATTCAGACCGGTCCGTCAGAGCTTTACGAGTTTTTGTATGGAAAGTCCCTCTTCTGTATAAATATGCAAATAATAGATTCCCTCCTCTATGTCCCCGACCGGGACCGTATGTATCCCCGGCATTTTATATTCCTTCAGTTTTACCCCGGCCATATTGTACAGGATCACGGCTGAAACAGCGGAGGGGGATGAGATCCGGATCCGGTCGCCGGCAGGGTTGGGAAAAATATTTATCCCGGAAACGGAAGGACCGGTATTTATCCCTGTGGACTCGTACACCGTTGTCCGGGCTGTGTCGGTTGCGGAACATCCGTTGCCGTCCCTGTAGGTGTAATATATTACATGCTCGCCCACACGGTCGGTTTTAAAAACCCCCGTCGGGGTCAGGGTGGTTCCTTCTCCGGCGGACCATACGCCTCCTTCCGGGCTTCCGCTTAAGGGGATGTATGAATTGCTCAATGTATAGGCCGTGTCCAGTCCGGATATGGTGACCTCCGGCGGAGGGGAAACGGTCAGGACATCCATGGCCGAATCGGAATAGCCTTTCCCGTCCGAATAAACATATTTCAATTCATAATCGCCAGGAACGCCCGGAGTAAATATGGCACTGTCGCCGATGACCGTGAATGCGGGACCCGCTTCGAAATAGCCACCCCTCGGGTAACCGGTCAGGGATGCCGGTCCGGAATGGGCGCAGTAGGCTTCGTCAATGCCTTTGACGTGCACCACCGGCGGAAGGATCTGGGTGAAATCCTCCACCAGGCCGTTCAGGTACATTTCCAGCATGGTATATCCCGACTCGTGGATGTCGTTGCGGTCTTCCGGGTCCGCCGGGTCCAGCCCGTTGGCCAGCTCCCATGCATCGTCCATCCCGTCTGCGTCCGCATCGTCCGGTACATCGTAGGTCTGGTACTCCGGGTAGCCGCCTACGGAATCCGGGGTATCGATGATCCCGCTGACTGTGCCCCCACCAAAGGTTCCCCTTCCACTGGCCGTTCCGCTCAGGGCTTCGTACACGATCCTGGCATCCACCGTATCCCTTTTCGGGAATACCGCTCCTGCCATTTCGAGGACAGACTGGAAGGCTTCTTCGGCCGTCTCGGTCGGCAGCGGTTCCTCCACCCGGAAGGGCTCCATGGATCTCGCATAGTCATGGCTTGCCGCGGGTATACTTACAAGGTTCAATCCAAGCCAGTTGCTGTCCGTCTTCTCCGTATCCGTTAGCATGACGTTGCCGTCCAGATGCCACCGCCCGACGCCGTAGGCCTGGTCACCTTCCGTGTAGTAGCCGGGCGAGACGAACCAGAGCGTCAGGGGGGTTGCGGGACCCGGCTTGTAATAATTGCTCACCATGTTGGCACGGGAATAGCCGCCGGAGATCTCCACCTCCCCGCCGTAGCAGGCACCCGAGGATCCCCAGTTGTAGTTCACGTTGTTCCGGTAGTCCACCAGGGCGTACTTATCGTGGGCCCTTGCCCCGTTGAAGCGGATGGTCCGGCTCCGGTTATGGGCGATCAGGTTGTGATGGTAGGAAGCGAACTGGCCTCCCCATACCCCGCAATAGGACCGGCTTCCCTTGGCATGGCCGGCATTGTAGAGTCCCTCGCTGGCAATGCACCACTGCACCGTTGTGTACTCGTTATCGTAAAAAATGGCGCACTCCTCGTTGGCCCAGCCGAAGGAACAGTGATCCACGATCACGTTCCTGCAGTTCTCCACGTTGAGTCCCGCGATCCCCTTTTCAAGCGCCTCGGTCCCGGCATCCAGTCCCGGGCGAAACCTCAGGTATCGGATGATGATATTCTGGCCCCTGAGTGTTACACCGTAATTCTTGAAGCAGATCCCGTCGCCCGGTGCCGTCTGTCCGGCCAGGGTAAGGTTGTCCCTGGAAACATTCAGTTCACCCTTTAATACAATTATGCCCGACACCCGGAACACCACTGTCAGGGGTCTTGGTATCGTGAGTGTGGCTCCCGGGACCGTAGGATGCGGGATTTTGTCAATATATTGCTTCAGCACCCAGCGCAGGCTTCCTTCCGGCGGATCAGAAACATCATCTTCCAGTGTTGTCACCGCAAGGACTTCTCCCCCGCGGCCCCCGGTCACATACTTTGCGAATCCTTCCGCTCCCGGGAATGCCGGAAGCTGGGCGTCCACCCTGCCTGCTGCAATCATCAGACTCAATAATGCCAGTCCCCCAGCAAATCCGTTCCTTAAATTTCTCATGTTCTTCCTTCCTCTTTTTAATTCAGTATTTCTGTTTTTAAATAGTTTATGCAGTACAGAGCTTCCCTGTCCGGTTTCCCGTCCTGCCTTACATCAAAATCCTGGTCGGTCGGGGTGTCCGTGTCCGGGAACCGCCTTATGCCGCCCGTCCTGAAAGTGATCCTTTCCAGTTTGTGGACCGGGGAGAAGAATAATCCCGCAGCTTTCCTTTCGTTATTAATGAATACTTCATAAAAGCGGTTTCCGGTACAGGCCTCAATGCGTATATTGTATTCCTGCCCTTCCCTGTATCTCATGATATTTTTCAGCCTGTACCCCGCCTTATGCCTGAGGAAACCGTCCTCGTCGAAAATCAGGCGCATGGCCGGTGTCCCTTTCCCGTCCTGCAGCTCAATATACAATTTTCCGTGGTCATCCTGCCCGGGTACCAGTGAGAAATCAACGGCGACCTCCCCGGATGGCGGAAACAGCCTTTCAGCCCTCGCATAATCGAAGGGGTCGCTGTCACGCAAGGTAAGCCGGCGCCTTCCGTCTTCTGCGGTTTCGATGGCAACCGGGGCCCAGCGGGGACTGAAAATATTCCAGTTCTCCAGCTCGCTTCCGGGATCCATTTCATTGAATTCCTCCGACACATGCCCGGTAGCTTCTTCCCGGACCGGTACAGGAATGGAAGAAACCCAAATGTCCTCCTTGTTCATGCTGTAGCATACCCAAAGTTTTCCATCCGGTGCTGTCCCGTTGCCCTCCAGGATGCCCCGGACGTATTGCGGGCCGTAAGACTTGTAATTACCCCCGTACCTCATGGTCGTAATCTCCCCGTTGACCAGCAGAAGGTTATGGTAATCAAGCCCGTCCTTACTGACGGAAAGTGCAAGTGGCCAACGGAAATCCGAGGGATTGTATACCGTGGCATACCTCCCGTCGGAGGTCCTCTGTCCCCATATCTTCGCATTCGCATTCACGAATCCCGGGGCCCTGACGGGTGTTGTCCAGGTATAGCCTCCATCCTCACTGATCGCCGTAAGGGCGTGTTTCCAGAGTCCCACTACCCTGCCGTCGGGCAGGTGGTAATAGCAGAATGCCTTGTATTCCTTTGTCATCGGTATGATGGGATCGTCGCGGTCGGATTCCTCGTTCCACTGCTGCAGCAGGAGGGGGTTCCCCAGGACTTCATGGCATGCCCGGACAAAACCGCTGTCGCTGCTGGATGTGAAGAAGGGGTGCTCCGTATTGGATTCATCCCAGCCCTTGTTGTAGAGAATGAAATGAATGGGACCGAAACTGCCGTCCGAATGGATCTCCCGTACGACCCGGCCGATGCCCTTCCCGTCGTTGGGACTGTCTTTTTTATCCATGCTTATCCCGTAATAGCCGAATGTCAGCAGCCGGTTTTCCTTCGAAACATAAAACCCCATACGTTGGTGCATGACGGCATACAGGTTGAATGCCGTATCGGTCCTGCCTGCCTTGACCGTTCCGTCCGGGATGCGATAGGGAGGGAAGACCACAACGGATCTGTTCCATATGTCCCCATCGGGGGATGTGGCAAGCAGGGTCTGTCCGGGGGGAATATGCTCCCCCACCGGGTTGCTCAGGTACTGGAGGTAGAAGGTGTTGTTCCAGTATGCGAGCATGGGGGCATGGTTATAGGTCCACCCGAACCCATCTGCAGAATCCGGGACCTCCCGGTCGGCCCTCATTACCTGGATGCTGTGAACGCCCACTGCCGGGTGGAGCTGCCCGTGGTGGTAATCGGGGTTGTTCAGGGTCTTCCCGGTATACGTGGGCAGTTCCGGTCCCCCTCCCCCGCATCCGTTCAGCAGGAAGAGGGCACACAGCACCGGTATGTACCCGTAATGTTTATTCATTTTCCAGGGCTCTTTGATCATCTTGATCAATGATTTTATTTTTCAATTCCCCGGCCCGGGCCTTCAGTCCCCGAAGAACCCGTTCATCCGCCTGGAAGATGGTCCCGTGCTTATGCCCTTCCGGCAGGCTGATCTCATCCGAAACATCCGTAAAAGTTACGAAATCATTCGTTTTAACGGCCCCGTATTTCCTGTCCCGGTATGCATCGAAATAGATCAGCCATGTGTTGCCGGACCGAAGTACCGCCGGGCCTTCGGTAAACTGGCCGGTAAAGGGTTGGGAGATGTTTTCCCAGGGCCCCAGGGGAGATTCCCCGAAGGCAACTTTCAGGTTCCGCATGGGGCGGGTGTTGTCCTTCAGTACCAGGACAAAATCCACTTCCCCTCGTTTCACAATCACGGCGTCAATGACGCTGAATCCCGGATCCAGGAAAAGCCTGGTTTTGGAAAAATCCACAAAATCCTTTGTGGTGGTATAGTACATCCGGTGGTTATTCCGCTCCTCCTCGATTCCTTTTTCAAAACGGAACGGGATGGTCGATGCCCAGATGATGATGTACTCTTCCGTTTCATCATCATGGTAGAGTTCCGGGGCCCATACATTGACCGTTGTGGGTTCGTGGGCCATAACGGGGATGAATCTCTGGGGGGACCAGTGAATCAAATCCTCCGAGGACGCATAGCCGAATCCCTGTTCATTCGTCCAGGAGCAGGTCCACACCATATGAAACCTTCCGTCGGGACCCCTGGCAACGGAAGGATCCCTCATCAGGGAATCGTTCCCGGTTTCCGGCTTCAGGAAGGGCCCCCCGAGGTCGGTCCAATGAAAACCATCATGGCTGAAGGCAAGGTACAATCCCTCCGTGGCAGGTTCCCGGAAGGAGCTGAAGAGATACACTTCTTCCGGCCGGCTGCAGGATGAAGCAAGGAAGGAGGCAAGGAGCAGTATGATCCAGGTTCTTGTCATGATCCGCGGTTTCAGGAAAGCATGGAATCGAGTATCAGGATCCAGTCGTTGCCGTCCATTACTTCTCCCGGGGGATCAAAACGCTGTGTTCCAGTGTTCTCGAATTCCCTGATGAAAGTAGTTGTCCCGGTACGGGGATTGTACCAGCTGGCCCGTATCAGTTCGCCGGCAAGTTTCCCGAGGTTCACTTCGATGTCCCTGCCGTTATAGGTATAGATAAAGGCATAATCCTCACCACGGGTGGCCGCCTGGTAATCGTACTTCTCACCCTGGGTGCCGCCGACAATGCCCTGGTCCGGGACCCGGTCGAAATAAGACCTTGAAAGCATGAGCTTCTTAAGATGGATCATCTGTGATGCACCCGGGGCATCGATGGCATCCTGCCAGTAATCCCTGCAGCCATAGGCGGGATTTTTATCCTGGGTGCGCCGGAACTGCATCACCGCATTGTGCCCGTAAGTGAAACCGCAGCAACCGCTGAACACGGACCAGTATGCATACCTGCGTACATCGTCATCCGTCCAGTAAGGCTGGCCTGGATCGTGCAGTCCCTGCGGTATGCCTTCGTAGGAAGGTTCGCCGTCAAGGGTAGGTTTGACGGGTGTCCTGGAATAATCGTCTGCTGCGTACCTCCAGTTGTCCTCCCCGTAATTAAGTTCGGTATCGTCCTGGTCATACCGCCGGTGGCCGGACTGGAACATGTTAAAGTCCAGCCAGGGTTCATCGTGGAACCACATGGAGGATTGCAGGCGCCCCCTCGGGTGGAAGGTGATCAGGTGATCCGGGTCCTGTGCATCCAGTGTATTGCCGATGATGTTCCAGGTCGCGGTGGAGTCGTTCCCCGGGGTATCCCCGCCGTTCATCCAGATGATGTTGGGCCGGTCCCTGTACCGGTCCGCCAGCCAGGCCGCGTAGCTGGCTGCCTCTTCCCTGCTCACCCCACCGGCCTTTACGTTAGACCCCCATACCGCTACCATGGCCATATGCAATCCCTTTTCAGCGGCCAGATCGATCAGGTAGTCCACATGGTCCCAGTAATCATACTGTATTGAATCGGTGAATAGATCACCATCCGTTACCAGCGGCCGGGCCACGTTCCTGCCCACCAGGGCGGAATCCCCGTAAACATTGCAGGCGGAGAGGGTATGGAGGACCATCACCTGGATCACATTAAACCCCTTCCGGGCCCGGTCTTCCAGATAGGTATCCGCTTCCTCCCTGCTTAATTTCGTAAACAACAGCCATCCGGTATCCCCGAGCCAGAAAAAGGGATTCCCTTCCTGGTCCTGAAAGAACCGTCCATTTTCAGATATCCGCAAAGCTGTGATGCTGTCCGGTTCGACAGGCGGCTGGCAGGCCCCGGAGATGACAAGAAGTGTAATGATGGCCAGAATTGTGTTCTTCATATTTGTTGCATTTATAATGTATCTTTTGTAAGCCATAGAACCAGGGGCTTTGAAACCGGTTTTTGAAGAGTGACCTTGTCTCCCAGGCGAAGGGAACCATTTTCCTGCTCCACTCTTCCCGTCCGCGGGTCGATCCAGTATACCCTTGCTGAACCTGAAGACCCGGACAGATCGAGTTCGAGATTCCGGGACGGTCCGGTATATACGATCATTTCACCGTTTTCACCGGCCAATACCGGGTTCTGAACCGGGTAACTGCCTGCCGGAAGTGGTTTCATGGCCGATGCATCCTCCAGGAAAGCTCCGGGTAAACCCGAAGGCAGCTGGGCCAGTGAGCCGCCGGCCATGAAAACTGCCCAGCCAAAGGTTGCGGATTCCCTTTCCGAGCATATCACCGCCTTGCCGGGATGGGATTGACGGTATTCATGGACAGCACGGTATACCTGTTCGAACGATCGCTTGCCCGGCGGTATTTTCCGGGCATGCTGCCGGGGAGCCATATGCTGTCCGCCGCCGGGAGCAAAAAGGGATCCGTCATCCCGGTAAGCCCAGTATCTCAGGTCGATGATGTCCACCACAGACGCCCGGGCGGGATCGTTCAGAATGGCATCCTGAACATCCTTTGTGGCACTGAGTGCCACCACGGCATCCGTACCGGTTTCGGATTCCCATTCGCGGATCACATCCAGCCAGAACTCCATGAAATGCTGGGGACCCGTATACTCCGCGCTGATCGTGTGGATAACGTTGGAATTCCCGGCAAAATTATCCAGGCATTTCCGGATGTAATCCCGGTGCAGTTCCTTTCTTGCCGGATGGTTTGTATCGTAAAACTGCTCGTCCATGAAAATGCGGTTATCGCTTGCATAATTAGGAGGTTCAGGGAAGCCGGTCCGGTTGATATTGTTGGCGGTGCGCCACGGGAAATCGGCATAATGGGCGCCGGCTTCCAGGATATTGTGCTGGAAATAATGGTGTTGTACCAGAAAGATGCCGCGCGCTTCCGCCCGGTCGGCAAATTCATGCAATCGTGCCCAGTACCATGGATTGAACCGGGTCAGGTCGTATTTGCTCAGCCCGTCCCAGGCAGTCCCTTCTCCTGACCTAGCAAACGGCTGCTCGTAGAAGGGTGCCCAGACCTGCCCGTTCATCCGGCGGACCCGTTCATGGTCATCCCGCCTGCGGTCGTACCATAGTCCGTAATTATGCTCCAGTGCGACGATATGGTTCGCCTCCAGCCAGGCGGCAAGATCTTCCAGGTCATCGGTATAGCCCCATCCATACCTTCCCGGGACATAACGGGTCACAGCCGGCCTTGCCTGCCTGGCCTCATACGGCCTGGCGTCTCCCCTCCACCATGGCACCGTGATCCTGTTACCGCCGAGGATCTTCCCTTCCTTCATGATCCATCCGTTTTGAATGCAGATGGCCGCGGGTTCCGGTAAGTTCCCCCCCGCAGTAAACGGTTCCGGTTCAAATACAGGAGCATCATCGGCCAGGATGGATATGGGATCCCGGGCCGCTGCATCCCTGATCCATTCCTTGAGGGTCAGCGCCGGTGAATATGCCTCTGCATTGAGTTCGGCGGCAAACTCGGGAGTGGGACTCGTGGTTGAAGCATCTGAGAAGGGCATGATCCTGTCCCCGAAATCGGATAGGGGCCTGCCGAGGCGTTCCGCAAGCTGTGCGTAATAGAGGCTGCGGGGACGAATATGGTTGTTGGATTCCTCCCAGTACCCGTCACCGGCAAACTCGGCCCAGCAACCGAAGGCCCAGTTATTGGCGGTGGGAGGCTTGAAGCAATCGATGCGCGATGCCGAGCACTGCCAGAGAACGGAATTGGCGGCGCACCAACCGGAACCCATGTCCTCCTGGTACCGGTTCTTCAGGCAGATTGCCTGGCCGTCTACATTGACCACATCAAAAAGTAAACCGGATGCCCAGCTGTCGACGGCTCCGCTAAAACTATACGAAAGATGGGATTCACACTGTACGAAGGCATTGGGCCCGGCGGCGGTAAAACCAGCCGCAAAATCATGATACCCGTATTCGGCATATATCCGCTGGAAAAGGCATTGCTGTCCCATGGTAAAAAAGCTGTACCTCCGATGGCCGCCTATTTCTGAGACCGGGGACAGGGAGATGCAGTCCTCCACCGTAATGCGGCGGGCTGTTTCGTAGACTGCGACCGCCGAACCGGCGAAATGTGCAAATTCCACCTGCCTGATCCAGGCATCTTCCACATTTTCCATGGTGACGGCCATCCAGCAATGAGATTCATCCTTCGGGTAGGACAGGTCGTACGATGACACAAGCTTCAGGTTCTCGATGCCGATGTTCCGGATCCGGCCAGGCCAGGCATAGGAGATCACTTTCCCGCCGCCGAAGGCTGCGTCCAGGGCTGTTGTTATGGGTGCATCCAGGGTTATGGCATCTCCATTCAGTTCGGCGACGGACCTGTCCCAGTAGAGGTCCCTTTCCCCCGGTTTCCATCCCAGCCAGCCGATCCCGCCTCCGAACGAAGCTGTGCCTAGGGCGTCTATCCATTCCTGGGTGGAGGGCCTTTGGATCAATATGCGGTCGCCCTTTTTCATGCCATGTCCCCCCTGTATCCTGATCTCCGTCGCGTTTACGGGAACGTATGCGTCAGACACAGGGTATGAGTTCAGGAATTGACGGTCGCCTGAACCGGCAATGCGGATCAGCGTCATCCGGTCCTTCCCTTCCGCAATCAATTCCGTTCCGTTCTCACCCGGACCGCTTCCGCGGAGGACGATTCCCGAGTGCCTGATGCTCAGCCTTCCTTTAAGCCTGTAAACGCCCCTGCTCAGGAGGATCGCACCCCTGAAGCCGTTCTCGTCCGGAGGAAAACTGCCAAGATGGTCAATGGCGGACTGGATCAGCCCGGTGGCATCCCCTTCAACAGCGCGAAGGACCATGCGCACCGGCACATCCAGTATATCCGATCCGGAGGCCTGGTAACCGCAATAGGAGAAATCGGGTATGCGGTTGCCCCGGCTGTCAGGATGATATACAAACCCTTTTTTTCCGTCCCATTCCAGGGTGGGGATATCCGGTCCCTCTCCGGAACAGGATAGATGCAAGGTGCAGGCCAGCATAAGGGCTGACAATAAGCCCGGTCTGTATGGAACCCGGATGTTCATTATCGTTTCTGTTCGGCTTTTTTCAGGTCATATCCTTCCGCGGAGAGGTAATTATTGATTTTCCCCTTATACTTCCCGAACCAGTAATGCTTCTCTTCGGAAGAGCCTGCATCCATGGCTGTCTCCCTGGCCTCGACGAGCCATTCCATGATCTTTTCCCGCTGGGCCCCGGTCAATTCGGGCAGAAGAGACAGGTAGGCATGGTAGGTATGCGCTACAAGGCCATAGGTCATGCCGTCCTTGACCTGGTCCACTTCCGCGGGACTGAGTTCCTGCGAGAGATCCTCCAGGTAGGCTTTGTGCAGCTTGGCCAACTTTTTATCCGCCTGTGCCCGGATGCGTTCCTCCTGACGCTGCCTAGAAGCATCATCCAGATCACTCTCTCCGGCCAGCAGGGATATCTCTTTGTCCCTGGCATCGTGTATTTCACTGAGATGGACATATTGCATGGCAATCAGGTCCCGAACGCGCAGCTCTTGTCCCGGATCATTGAGATCCAGGGTTTGCACGATCTTTTCCGCTCTTCGGGTCACCACGTTCATATAATCCCCGTCCGCTGCCTGGGCCCCGGAAGGGGTATGGTACAGGAGGGTGACCAGGAGCAGCAGGATCAGCCGGGAGATCTTAACGTTCAACTCCATTATTCCTGGCAAGTGTATCTTTGTTTTTTTCCGGATCGGTCCAGTCCACCTTCACCGCCGGATCCATCCCGTTAATATACTTTTCGATGTTCGTATACCCGTCGCCATTGCAGTCCTTGTTTGCATCGGATGGATCGTTCGGATCGAGCCCTAGCCTGCTGTATTTTTTCTCCCAGGCATCGGGCATCCCG
The DNA here is from genome assembly GCA_964627835.1 of uncultured Bacteroides sp. GTDB lineage: Bacteria > Bacteroidota > Bacteroidia > Bacteroidales > SM23-62 > SM23-62. Next base: position 4,443 of record CAZVLG010000088.1, on the reverse strand, counting down.
TCCCCGTCCGAATCCAGGTACGGCTCACCGGAATACCCGGGGTAGCCCCCGACCTGCTGGATGTTCCTGATGATGCCCTTTTTATAGGAATCGTCCGGCATGCGGTGCCGGATGTACTCGCTGCCCGTTGATGCTTCCGCGCCTTCCACGTATTCTATCTGTCCGGTGCGGACCTGCCGAATGATCCTTTCATCCACGGCGTCCCTTTCCGGGAGGGTGGCCCCTGCATTCTCCAGCACGAACTCGTATGCTTCCCCGGCGCTCATGATGTTCATCCTGGGCATGGGAAAGGGTTTGTCAACCCTTATCAGGACCTCGAATTCACCTGCATCGGGCATATCCTCGATCTGCACGCCGCCATCCCAGTTGTTGTTGCTGACCCTTTCGTTCCCTTCCACGATATTACCATTCACATAAACTCTTCCATATACTGGTTCTCCCTGGACACTGCGCCCGGACTCGGGCTTGAGCAGCCGGTGTCCGATGGGCCTGTCAGCCGGGGTTATGGGACCGGGTTTGTAATAATTGTTGATGATGTTGAAAAGGCCCCTGTAGTCAGCCCCGTCCACGGTCCGGTGCCACCAGTTGAAAATCACGTTGTTCACGAAATTGAATACGCCGGGCCAGCCGACCGAAGGGTTCCTTCCGGTGTTGCATGCCCAGAGATTACGCATGAACGAAGCGTTTTCACCTCCCAGTGTGCTTCCGAAGGAATGGTTATAGGCATCCAGCGCTTCCGATGAAATACTGTTCTGTATGGTCAGGTTGACCGTGCCGAGTTTTTCCCTCCTGGAATCCGGGTTATTCTGGTACATGTGGCGGTATAGGGACATATTCTCATCGAGTCCCCAGCTTGCCGAAATATGGTCGAGCATAATATTTCCAACCGGGTTTCCTCCCAGGGCATCGTCCCTGCGTCCGACAAAGGTCTCCCCGCGGCGGAACCGCATATGCCGGATGACCACATCGTGTGTGTTGATCCATACGGATTCCCCCGCAACACATACACCGTTGCCCGGTGCCGTCTGTCCGGCTATGGTGAGATAGGGTGCATTTATGATGATTGGGGTTTCGAGCCGGATAATGCCGGCAACATTAAACACGATGATCCTGGCGCCTCCCTGTTCACATGCATCGCGCAATGTACCCGGACCGCTGTCTTCCAGGCTGCTGACCGTGATCACCTTCCCGCCGCGGCCCCCGAAGCTGTACATTCCGCCCCCCTCGGCACCCGGAAAAGCAGGGATCTCCGCCTGGGGCAGGTCGGTGGGCCGGTACGCCCATGGGATGTATGGCTTCCCCTGACGGGCTTCCTGCTGAACGATGGGCCAGGCCTTATCCCAGGCCTCCTGGGATTTCTTTCCCGCCTGCTGCATTTTTTTCTCCGTTTCGCGCTTGATCTCATCCGGTACTTCCGGGTACTGGGCGTTCAAGCAGGCATGTTGCAGGATTCCCAGCATCACCATTATCAATACATTGCTCAAATATCTCATCTTTTATTCTTTTTATCTGTTTAAATTTTGGTTTATTGTCTAGTTAATTACGTTCGGAATGGATAATTATTTTACGGACAGCAATTATTCCCCGGCCTATTTTAAGCTTCAGGAGATAGATACCACTGGATAGTCCCGATACATCCAGCCTGCAGGTATTTTCTGCCTGGCCCATGAGTATCCCGCTCAGGCTGTAGATCTGCAGATCAAGTGCCCGGCTTATCCTGAGCACATCTCCATCGATCTGCAGCTCGAAGGGATATGGCTGGAGCTTCGCTTCGCCCAGCGGACCATAGATCTTGTGTTTCAGGGAAAAATCACTCAGGGCCCCGTTCATGCTGACGGACCTCACACTGAAATCGTTAGGGGCCGGGGGCAGCTCTGTAAAAGCATAGGAAGCGGTGGAAGTTTCCGCCAGGAGGCTGTCGTTGCGGTAGACCAGGTAGCCTTCGACGCTGTCGGGACCCTGCCAGCTGAGGACGAATCCATCGGTCTCCAGTCCCGCAGGTGTTTCGGGTGCCGTAGTGAATGGGACCGGGTCCCAGGCATCCAGGTCCTTTTTCAGGAAATAGGACAGTTTGTAATAGTTTTCAACCTCTTCCTGCGTCAACTGCTTGCTCCAGCTTACCCTCTGTGATACATCAATGAGGCTTCCGGCAGGGTCCGTATTCCGGTATTCAGCAAAGCAGCCGCTCAGGTGGTTGTCGCCGCTCCATGTCGACCAGCCTGCGGGCTTGATGTGTTCGCCCAGCCGGCACTCGATGAAAACCGAAGAAGCGTTCGGCTGCCAGGGGCGGCCCAGGTAATAGGATGATGCGGAAACACCGGTCTCCGCTTCCACGTCACAGTCCCTGAACAGCAGTCCATGATAGAAGGTCCCCTCCGGTGTGCTGGAAACCAGTTTCGTATCCGCCGGAGCCGAGATGTAGGCTCCCCCTTTTTTACACAGCACGGTGCATTGTTCAAAAACGGTGGTGGCGTCACCGTAAATGAAATCGGTCGTTCCCTCGACGTGGCAGCGGAAGTTGTACTGCCTCCTTTTATGGGCATAATAGGTATCCTGGTGGCCGATAAAACGGCAATTCCTGAAAGCCATCCGGTCACCGGTGGTGCGAAGGGCTAAAGCCTGTCCCACAGCCCCGGCGCTGTTCACGAAGCTGATGTTCTCCGCATAAAAATCATTGGCATCGGCCCAGAAGGTGTAGGTGTCGGCGCTTGACATCCCGTCCTTGCCTGCATAATCATCCCATGTGATCCGGACTGTTTCGGGATCTTCGCCGATCAGGCTCACGTTGATCTTGCCGGGGGCCAGGATCACCTTTTCCATGTAGGTTCCCCTGCATACAAAGATCAGGGTGCGTTCCGGGGAATTATCGGGAACCGCATCCAGGGCTGACTGGACGCCGGCGTAATCGCCTGTACCGTCCGGACTTACCGTAAAGTCGAAAACCTGGCCGAAGACCGGCGGCCAGCAGACTGGCAGGCAGGCCAGCAGGCTGGCATACACAGGGATGGCACGGAGCATCCCCCGGATTATCTTCATCGGCTGTTTCATCTACCTTTCCTTAAAGCTTGCTGCTATTGCAGGGGATCGAACATACCGTTCGCCCAGCCCAGGGTTTGCTCAACTGCAGGGCTTTTTTCCAGCATGGAAGAAGGAACTGCGAAAAAGTCATATAATGGCAGGTAATTTATATCAATATATTGTTCATTATAATAATCCATACTTTTATACGTAGTTAAGAAATACGTCCTGTAACTGGCCTGATCATTTAAATCAAGATACCCGTTAGCCAAAGCTGTATCAATCCTCAACTGCCCGTAATATTGAGATGTTTCATCTTCAACTTCATTATTCCAGCCAGCTATAGCCATGTACCTAAAACCGTGGCGCTGCGTACCATTAAGTTTTTTAATATACTGTCCCATATCCTCACGGAACATTTTACGGCGCCTGAGATCCCAGTAGCGTTTATTTTCGAAAGCCAGTTCAACCTGTCTTTCTATCATAATGATTTGCCTGAGATCGTTTTGGGTAACCGTATTTGAAATTCCGTATTCGCCTCCACCGGATTCAATTCCGGCACGCTCGCGAATGCTGCGTATTTTTTCCAAGGCTTCGGCGGTTTTTCCAAGTTCATTGGCACATTCTGCAAAATTCAATAATACTTCTGCATAACGAAGTTCAATCCATGCTGTACTTGTTTGTGATACATCCTCCCTGTTAACAGCCGGATCTGTAGCTTTTTTATTATAGAATCCGGTGGAAGGTACACGGTTGGTTTCCTTCACATGCATGAAACACCATAGATTTGTTTCTTCACGGCCGTTCATTTCCCATTCCGATCCGTTATAGCCGATCGTTGCATATAACCTGGGATCACGATTTTGCCAGAAATAGGTTGAATCATAACCGGATCCGGGTTCGGCAATTAATTTTCCGTCGGCCATTGGAAATGCTTTCACCAGTTCCCATGTGGGGGAATAACTGGCGTTACCCCCGCCTGAGGGTGGCCGTACACTCCCTTCCCATCCATGGGTATAATCTATGCCTGCGCTGAGACTGTATCTCATATAAATTACTGCCTCCATGTTATTGAGGACATCCGTTGTAAAAACAGTATTAAAATCGGGATGAAGTACCCTTGGAACAGTCATTTGTGACAAGAGGTCGATGGCCTGTAAGTTTGCATCATACGCCCTTTGCCAACGATCCTGCTTATTTTCAGGATTGAACATCGGACTTGCCCAGGCTAATAATACTCGTCCTTTAAATGCCGCTGCTGCACCACTGTTTATACGTCCTTTATCCTCGGTCAGTACCCATTCTGCCGGTAATTTCGCAATCGCTTCATCCAGATCAGCAACAATTGCATCTATAGCATCAGAAGTTTTACTGCGCGGCACATTCAGATCCTCCTTGTATGGATCCTGTACGTTTTTCACAATC
>CAZVLG010000087.1:0-4392 GCA_964627835.1 uncultured Bacteroides sp. | reverse complement strand
AGAACTTGTTTCGACCAGGCGCCTGGTGTACGCGGAGATGCCACAGGGGACCCACCGGGAAGAGTGGTCCTGGACCTTCGATACCCGGGGGGAATACAACCGGGGGCACCATACTGAGATGCAGGTCAGGGCCATACGTCTTTGATTTTACCCCGTTGATAAAAATCTGATATGCCTGACTGCCAGCAGCATTCAGAGAGGCTGGATGTTAATTCCACTGTTGAAAAAGAAATTACAGAGCCAGGCATCTTTTATATATATTTGTGCAGACCGGAAAAGCTATGTCTGCGAAGTATACAGAAGAACATATAAGGACACTCGACTGGAGGGAGCACATCCGCCGTAGACCGGGGATGTACATCGGGAAGCTTGGGGATGGCTCCTCGCGTGATGACGGTGTTTACATCCTGCTGAAGGAGGTACTGGATAATTCCGTGGATGAATTCATGATGGGATTCGGCAAGACCATTGAGATAGAGATCCATGAAAAACGGATCAGCGTGAGGGATTACGGAAGGGGCATCCCGCTTGGGAAAATGGTCGAAGCAGCTTCCAAGATGAATACCGGGGCCAAGTATGATTCGAAGGTTTTCAAAAAAAGCGTGGGATTGAACGGGGTCGGGATCAAGGCGGTTAACGCCCTTTCCTCGACTTTCGAGATAAAGAGCATCCGGGAAGGAAAGATGAAGTCCGCTGAATTTGCCACCGGGGAGCTCGTTGAAGAAGCCAGGGAATCGAAGACGGAACTGGCCAATGGCACGATCGTTTCCTGGATCCCCGATAAGGAGCTTTTCGGGAACTTTCATTACATCCTCGAATACATCGAGGGACTTGTAAAGTATTACATTTACCTGAACTCAGGACTTACCATCCTTATCAACGGTGAAAAGTTCCAGTCGAAGAATGGCCTGCTCGACCTGCTGAATGAGAACATGGACAGCGAGGGATTGTACCCGAGTATCCACCTGCTGAACCACGATGCCGAACTGGCCATGACCCACGGAAACCAGTACACGGATGAGTACTTTACTTTTGTGAACGGGCAGCATACCATCCAGGGAGGTACCCATCTTTCCGCCTTCAAGGAATCACTGGTAAAGACCATCCGGGAATTCTACAAGAAAGACTTTGATCCTTCGGACATCCGGCAGTCGCTCATCGTAGCCTTCAGCTTAAAAATTGAAGAGCCGGTGTTTGAATCCCAGACCAAAACCAAGCTCGGTTCAAAGGATATGGGTCCCAATGGACCAAGTGTCCGCAATTTCATTCAGGATTTCCTGAAGAAAAACCTTGACGATTACCTTCATAAGCATCCGGATACAGCTGACATCATTTTGAAGAAGATCCTGGAATCGGAGAAGGAGCGCAAGGCCATTTCCAGTATTAAAAAACTGGCGCGGGAGCGGGCGAAAAAGGCCAGTCTGCATAACCGGAAATTGAGGGATTGCAAGGCCCATTACAACACCAACCACGACCGGCGCCTGGAAACGACGATTTTTATAACGGAGGGGGATTCGGCCAGCGGTTCGATAACCAAGAGCCGTGATGTTGAGACCCAGGCCGTTTTCAGCCTGAAAGGCAAACCCCTGAATACCTACGGACTGACAAAGAAGATTGTCTATGAGAACGAGGAGTTCAACCTTCTGCAGTCGGCGTTGAATATTGAAGAGGGACTGGACAACCTCAGGTATAAGAACGTGGTCATAGCCACCGATGCCGATGTAGACGGGATGCATATCCGGCTCCTGTTGATCACCTTTTTCCTGCAATTCTTTCCCAATCTGGTGAGAAAGGGACACCTTTTCATCCTGCAGACACCGCTTTTCAGGGTCAGGAACAAGAAAGAAACCCGGTACTGTTATTCCGAAGAGGAAAAACATAAGGCAATTGAAGAACTTGGGAGCAATCGGGAGATCACCCGGTTCAAGGGACTGGGAGAGATCTCGCCGGATGAGTTTAAGAATTTCATTGGCAAGGATATTAGGCTGGAACCCGTTACCCTGAACCGGAGTGATGCGGTTTCGGATCTTTTGGAATTCTATATGGGTAAGAACACACCCGAAAGACAGAATTTCATCATTGACAACCTGCGCGTTGAAGAAGATCTCGTCGAGGCCTGAGCAAATTTGACCATATGAGCGACCTGGAAGAGTACATGGATGAGGGTTCATTTGAACCCGGTGAAGAGCTTGAATGGAGCGCCGACTCGGATGATTTGCATACCGTGGTGCACCTTTCCGGAATGTACCAGGACTGGTTCCTGGACTACGCATCCTATGTAATCCTGGAACGGGCGGTTCCGCATGTGAACGATGGACTGAAACCGGTGCAGCGGAGGATCCTCCATTCCATGAAACGGCTTGATGACGGACGGTACAACAAGGTGGCCAACATTATCGGTCATACCATGCAGTTCCATCCCCACGGGGATGCTTCCATCGGTGATGCGCTTGTTCAGCTGGGACAAAAAGACCTGCTCATCGATGCCCAGGGTAACTGGGGAAATATACTGACCGGAGATGGTGCGGCCGCTCCAAGGTACATCGAGGCCCGGCTTTCCAGGTTTGCCCTGGATGTGGTTTTCAATCCCAAAACCACCGAATGGAAACTTTCCTACGATGGCAGAAATAAAGAACCCATAACCCTCCCTGTTAAATTCCCGCTGCTTTTGACCCAGGGCGTGGAGGGGATTGCTGTAGGTCTTGCTTCCAAGATCCTTCCGCATAATTTCAATGAACTGATCGATGCCAGCATACTCTACCTGCGCGAAAAGGATTTCGAGATACTGCCGGATTTTCCAACCGGGGGCATGGCGGACTTTTCCAGGTATAATGACGGCCTTCGGGGTGGTGCGGTCAAGGTCAGGGCAAGGATCGAAAAACCGGATAAAAAACACCTGGTGATCACCGAGATCCCGTACGGCAGGACAACGGTCACACTGATCGATTCGATCGTAAAGGCAAATGAAAAGGGCAAGATCAAGATCAAGCGCATCGATGATAATACCGCCGAAAACGTCGAGGTCATCGTTGAACTTGCTCCGGGCGTAAGTTCCGACAAAACCCTGGATGCCCTCTATGCTTTTACCGATTGTGAAGTATCCATTTCCCCCAACTCATGTGTTATTGAAGATGAGAAGCCGGCATTCATGGGGGTATCCGAGATCCTTAAGCGATCCGCCGACAATTCGGTTTCCCTGCTCAGACAGGAGTTGGAGATCCGGCTTGAGGAACTGGAGGTGGACTGGCATTTCTCCTCGCTCGAAAAAATATTCATAGAGAATCGTATATACCGGGATATTGAAGAATGTGAAACCTGGGAATCCATATTGGAGACCATTGACAGCGGACTGGAGCCCTATAAAAAACTGCTTCGGCGGGAAGTCACCCAGGAGGATATCGTAAAATTGACGGAGATCAGGATCAAACGTATATCCAAATATGACTCCTTCAAGGCGGATGAGCATATTCAGGGGATTGAGGAGAATATGGAGGAGGTGAAAAACCATCTGGACAACATCATCCCCTATACGATTAATTATTATAAGCAGATCAAGAAGAAATACGGGGCCGGCAGGGAAAGGCAAACGGAGATCCGCAATTTCGATACCATTGTAGCTACCAAGGTGGTTGCTGCCAACCAGAAACTGTACGTTGACCGAAAGGAAGGCTTTTTCGGTACTTCCCTGAGGAAGGATGAGTACGTATGCGATTGCTCCGATATCGATGATATACTTACCATCCGGAGAGACGGGACCTACCAGGTCACCAAGGTGGAGGAGAAGGTCTTTATCGGGAAGGATATCATCCACATCGCCGTGTTTAACAAGAACGATTCGAGGACGATCTATAATATTGTTTACAGGGACGGGAAAACCGGCAATGCCATGATGAAGCGCTGCGCCATAACCGGGCTGACCCGCGATAAGGAATACAACCTGACCAGGAACAACCAGAATTCCAGGATACTCTACCTGAGTGTAAACCCGAACGGGGAAGCAGAAACGATCAAGGTTTCTTTGAAACCCCGTCCCCGGCTTAAAAATCTGAGCTTTGAAATGGATTTTTCGGAGCTTGCCATCAAGGGAAGGGATGCTCAGGGGAATATCCTGACGAAAAATTCCATCCTCAAGATTACCATGAAGGAGAAGGGCATATCCACCCTCGGGGGAAGAAAGATCTGGTTCGACGAGGATGTATTACGGCTTAATGCAGACGGTCGGGGGCGCTTCCTGGGTGAATTCAGCGGCCACGACAATCTTCTGGTCATCACCCGCTCAGGGAAGTATCGCATAAGCTCCTTCGACCTTGAAAACCATTTTGAGGATGACCTTTATATCCTGGAAAAATTCAAACCTGAAAAGGTATTCTCGGTAATCTACTTTGATGCAGA
>CAZVLG010000086.1:0-3918 GCA_964627835.1 uncultured Bacteroides sp. | reverse complement strand
TGATCTGGGAATGCTGGAAAAAGGAAGGCAATCAAATGAAAAACCTTCCTCCCAGCCGGCTCTGGCAAGCACCGAACCGGTTTTCAGGTCGGGATCTGCCGGAGATGCCCCCAGCATTAAAGGGAAATACTATGCCCTGCTTATTGCCGTGAACGATTACCAGGACCAGAGCATTACGGATCTTGACCAGCCCATCCAGGATGCGCAGAAATTGTATGATGTCCTGATAAATGAATACCTGTTCGAGGAACTTAATGTGACCTTGCTGAAAAATCCAACCCGGGAGGAAATCATCAATTCCCTTGACCGCTTCGAAGGCATGGTCCGGGAGACGGATAATCTGCTGATCTTTTATGCGGGACATGGTTTCTGGGACGAGAAGAGCCAGAAAGGCTACTGGCTGCCCTCCGATGCCCGTCAGAACAGTACGGCAAACTGGATACGGAACAGTTCCATAAGCGGGTATATCCGGGGCATCAAGTCAAAACACACCCTGCTGATCGCCGATGCCTGTTTCAGCGGCAGTATCTTTAAAACCCGTTCAGCTTTCGGTACCGCCAACATGGCCATCGAACGCCTCTACCAGCTCCCGAGCCGCAAAGCGATGACCAGCGGTACCCTGAAAGAGGTGCCGGATAAATCTGTTTTCGTGGAATACCTGACAAAGAGGCTCTATGAGAACAATGAAAAATTCCTGCCATCCGAGCAGTTATTTTTCAGCTTCAAGCCTGCTGTTTTGAACAACTCCAGTAACATCCCCCAGTTCGGGGAGATACAGGATGCGGGTGATGAGGGAGGAGATTTTATCTTTATCAGGAAATAGGCAGTCTTATCCCAGCGTTTCTTCGGTAAACCGGATCCCGTAATCTTCGAGTTCTTTCATGACGGGTTCATAGATCTCCCTGTGGATGGGGATATGCACCCCTTTCAGACGGATTTTTCCCTGCAGGATCAGTTTGGTGGCTATGGCCACCGGAAGCCCGACCGTCTTTGACATGGCTGTATGCTCCCCGTCCTCCCCGATGATGGCCATGGAAGACACGATCCTGTGGCGTTTTTCCTCGAGCAGATATTCAACCTGGTGCTGCATTACGATCATGTCTTTGTCCCCCGGATCCAGCCTGAGTTTCTCCTCCAGCAGGGCCTGCAATACCCTTGCAGGTGTCTGGTCCTGCACCAATGCACTTCTGCGCTCAAACATACCCAGCCATTCCAGTTTCTGCATGATCTCGCCATGTGGATCGAGTTTAAGGTAGGCTGCTAATTTGGTCTCCACCGGGTCAATAATATTATAGGCCAGGAAACTGTTGGTGAAATCACGGTTGGTCATGTCGCCGGGGAATTCCACCACATAGGAATCGTCTGTGGCCCCGAGCTGAACCAGGGCATTCCAGGCATCGCAGAAGCCTTTTCTGCGGATGGTTCCGCGGAACATGGTCGAAATATCCTGGAGCCCGTAATCCTCCTGGTAGGTCAGGGAGTCACGGTTGGGATACACTTCAAATTCACCCAGGTCCAGGATCTTGATGATCTCATACCGCTGGAACAGTTTATGGTAGGGGATGTACTTGAATTTCCCGTTATGCAGGAACCTGGCCCCTGCCTGTCCTGCGAGGACCACATTTCTCGGGTTCCAGGTAAATTTGTATTTCCAGGGATTATTATCCGACCCGGGTGCTACCAGTCCCCCGGTATTCGACTCGAACACATCCACCTTGCCCCCTTTCAGGCGAATGGCATCCAGTATCTTCATGGCGGACATATGGTCGATGCCGGGATCCACCCCTATTTCGTTGAGCAGCAGGATACCCTGTGAGCGGGCTTCCCGGTCGAGTTTCCTGATTTCCTCCGATACATACGATGCAGTGACCAGGTGTGCATGGTTTTTTACACAACTTTTGGCAACCAGGGGGTGCATGCGATGAGGAAGCATGGAGATGACAATATCTGCACCGGAAATCACCCGGTCTCTCTGCTCGTTGTCCAGGACGTCAAACCGGATGGCTTTTCCATTGGGATGGTCAGCGATCTTTCTGCGGGCAAGATCTTCCTTGATATCTCCAAGGGTGACTTTCCATTGTTGTTCACCGGAATGATCGAGCAGGTATTGAACACAGCTTGAAGCCGAGAGTCCCCCCCCAAGAATGAGAATATTTTGCATCGCCGCCATCTTTTTGTATCAGGGAACTAATTTAATTAGCAAAAGTGAACGAGAAATTCCCACCTATGAGTTGTATAACATGTGGGGGGAGAAAAACATCCAGGGGGACTGCGGACAGGAAATTTTTTAAAAAAAAGGGGCCTGCTCCGAAGAGCCGGCCCCGACACAGAAAACATCCGGCAATGGATCTCAAGCCTCCTGTGCATAAGACTAAATGATGCTAAAACAAGTACCCGTTTCCGGAGGAAGCGGGTACCTGGGCGATTCAACAACCTTATTATGAATGGAGTGCAAAGTGAAGTTTCAGGCGCTTAAAGACAGGGGTTGAGTATGAATAATTTAATTTAACCTTAACCCTTGAATTTTTATCAGGAAAAGATTATCTTTAATGCGCAATTATTCTTCATCTTTCTACTCTAATACTCTTAAGATGTTGAATCTGAATCCCCGGTTGCTCCGAAACCGGGGATTTTTTTTACTGGCAATTAGTGAATAATAATAATTATTATGAACAACCAGTACCTTTTTCACACGAATTATGCCAAAGAACTTAAATCTCTGTAAGCCTGCCCGGTATCCTGAATATCCTGTTTTTTGATTCTTGAAAAATTGTCCGCTTTGGAACAGGGGCTGTACGAAAACGTACGCGATTTGAAAGTTATTAACAACCTGTCATCAACACTTTTATAGGGCCTCATTTTCCCATATTTTTGTTCCGATCTGTTTAATTCACCCGATCCGTTACTGCGTGCCTTCTTCTGCCAAATACGTCGATACTCCGCTGATGAAGCAATACAACAGCATCAAGGGCAAGCATCCGGATGCGATCCTGCTTTTCAGGGTGGGTGATTTTTACGAGACCTTCGGTGAAGATGCCATCCGTACATCCAAAATCCTCGGCATCACCCTGACCCGCCGGGCAAACGGTGCGGCAAGCTATGTTGAGCTTGCAGGCTTCCCGCATCATGCGCTGGATACATACCTGCCCCGACTGGTTCGGGCGGGACAGCGGGTGGCGATTTGCGAGCAGCTCGAAGACCCGAAACTGGCCAAAAAGATCGTGAAAAGGGGGATTACCGAAATGGTAACCCCCGGGGTATCCTTCAATGAGAACGTGCTGGAGCATAAGGAAAATAATTTCCTGGCTGGCGTTTGTTTTGACCAGAACCTGGCGGGCCTGGCCTTCCTGGATATATCGACCGGAGAGTTCCTGGCCGCACAGGGTTCGGCCGAGTATGCGGATAAACTGCTGAGCAGTTTCAGACCCAAGGAGGTCCTGATCGAGAAAAGCCACAAGAAGGAGTTTCTGGGGATGTTCGGGGACAAGTATTATACCTTTGGACTGGATGACTGGGTCTTTACCGAGGAAACCGCGAAAGACCGGCTGCTGAAACAGTTCCGGACACGCTCCCTGAAAGGTTTCGGGGTCCAGAACATGCCCTATGCCATTATTGCCGCCGGTGCCATCCTTCAGTATCTGGAATTGACCGAGAACAACCGGACGGATCATATCACCTCCCTGAGCAGGGTCGAGGAAGACCATTATGTATGGCTGGATAAATTCACCATACGGAACCTCGAGCTGTTCCAGGCGCTTCAGGAAGGGGCCAGCACGTTGATCGGGGTGCTGGACCGGACCCATTCCCCCATGGGGGCACGTCTGCTGAAACGCTGGATGGCCTTCCCGTTGAAGGACGTCGTTCCCATAAATGAAAGACTGAATATGGTCGAGTACCTTTGCGGGGAGGAAGAGGCCA
>CAZVLG010000085.1:0-27899 GCA_964627835.1 uncultured Bacteroides sp. | reverse complement strand
TCTCAATTTCTACGAATCAAATAATTACCGTTGGTACAACGATTTTAAAAAAACCAAGGAGATCGCCGGCTCCCTGACCATTGGCAACACGGCCCGGAAAGTTCTTGGACGCTTTAATGTTTCCCTGGTTAGTGACCTGGTATTTTTCAATGATTCCGCAATGCCCGTTCAGCATCATCCCCTGGTCACCCTCATGAGTGGAGAAATAAAAAAGGACTTCAAGCTGGGGATCTTCCATTCAAACCACCATCTCGTTTATCAGGTAAGCAGCGATAACAATGTTATCCGGATCCCCGATCTATCCTATTATACCTCAGCCTTCCTGGGATTTACCGTGGTGAAAAATGCCCTGACTGCGGAGTTCGGATTTGATCTATACTATTATACCAGATACCGGGCCCTGGCCTTTGCCCCTTCCAGCGGGGTGTTCTACAACCAGGACATCCGGGAGATCGGCAACTATCCATACCTGAACCTGTTCCTGAATGCCAAACTGAAAAGGACCCGGTTTTTTATCCGCTGGGACAATCCCTTAGCCGGACAGATCCGGAAAGACTATTTTCATGTCCTGAGTTATCCCACCCGTGGAAGGGTTTTTAGATATGGCCTTTCCTGGACTTTTTATGATTGATCGCGGATTATGTTCATTTCTTATAGGCTATGTATTTTGCCGGCAGGGATGCAATTACTAAATTGTTCGCATTAAAATCCCGCAGATGATCAAGCGGATTCTGTTCCTTCATATAACACTGGCGCTGCTAATTCTGGCATCCAATTCCTGCAGAAATGACAACAGGGGGCCTTTTGCCAGGCGCAATGTCAGGGATTTGCCAGAGATCCTGGAGAGAGGCAGCCTGGTCGCTATAACCGATTATAATTCAACCAATTATTTTATTTACAGGGGACAACCCATGGGTTACCAGTATGAATTATTGCAGGACCTGACCAGGCACCTGGACATCCGGCTGGAAATGGTGGTAAGCAATGACCTGGAGGAAACGTTCAACTGCCTTCGCATGGGTGATTGTGACCTGATAGCCTTGAATCTGACCGTTACAAAGGAACGCAAGAAAAAATTCGATTTTACCATCCCTCACAGCCAGACAAGACAGGTCCTTGTTCAAAGGAAGCCGGAAGGATGGGAACATATGTCGGAGAGCGAGATAGAACGGAATCTGATCAGGAACCAGCTTGAACTGGAAAATAAAAAAGTCTATGTACAGCAAAATTCAGCCTTTTATGTACGCATGCTCAACCTGGCGGAAGAGATCGGTGATACCATTGATATCATCGATGTTCCCGATGAAGCCGAAATCCTGATAATGCAGGTGGCAGAGGGCCAGATCGATTATACGGTTTCGGATGAGAACGTTGCCCTGGTGAACCAGACGTATTATCCCAACCTGGATGTGCAGACGGCCGTCAGTTTTCCCCAGAACCTGGCATGGGCGGTTAACACAGAAGCCGACGAGCTCCGGAAAGAGATCAATGTCTGGCTGAGTGAGTACAAGAGGACGGTCCGGTATGCTGTAATCTACAATAAATATTTCAGGAACAGGCGATCGGCGGATATGGTCAAAAGCGATCTCTTCGCACTAAGTTCAGGCAAGATTTCAGATTACGACGATTATATCAGGCAGTACAGCCAGGAGATCGGGTGGGACTGGCGCCTGACGGCATCCCTGATATATCAGGAATCCCGTTTCGATCCGCGTGCACGTTCATGGGCCGGAGCATATGGATTGATGCAGTTGATGCCGTCCACAGCCCGAAGATTCGGGATTACGCCCGGTTCACCACCGGGCGAGCAGATCCGGGCAGGAACCGAATTCATCGCCTGGCTGGACAATCGTTTTAAGGATGACGTACAGGATCCGGAGGAACGGATCAAGTTCATTCTTGCCGCTTATAATGTGGGACCAGGACATATTTTCGACGCCATAACGCTGGCTGAGAAACTAAAACTGGATCCTAAGATCTGGTATGGAAATGTGGAGGAAGCCCTGCTGAAAAAGTCAGATCCGAAATACTACCGTGATCCGGATGTGAATTACGGATATGCAAGGGGCAGGGAAACCCATAATTTCGTGATCCAGGTGCTGGAGCGCTATGAGCACTATAAAAATCTTATTCAGGATCAGCCTGTCCCAGCTTCCTGAGCACATCAACGAATTCAGAAAGGATCATGGCCGTTGCTCCCCAGACGTGCTCCCCGCCTAAATGGAAATAGGGCACTTTGACGGGTTTGCAGTGAATGGTCCGGATGTCATCCCGGACTTTCTCCGGAGAAAGAAGATCCGACAAAGGAACTTCTATCAGATAGGAAACTTCTGAGGGATCCGGGTGAAAGACCGGTATTCCGGGATAATATCCTATATAGGGACTTACTTCAATCCCGCTGACAGGTATGTGGAGTTTGCTCAGGCGGCCGATCACGACAATGGCTGAATCATCGATCCCGAGTTCCTCACGCGTTTCACGCAAAGCCGTTGCTTCCAGGTCCCGATCCCCCTCCTCGTGAATGCCCCCGGGCAAACTTACCTGATTGCTGTGAGTCCCCGAATACTCAGGCCGCCTCATGAGGACGAAATGTCTTTGCTGTTGCCTTTCATAAAGAAGGATCATGACCCCCGCATTCCTGTATAATCCACGGCTGTTTTCCAGCCGGATGCCGGGGGCCATTTTGTTCTGGGACACCGGGCCCGGCAAATCCCCTTGCAGCGAACGCCTCAGTTTATCAATAAATTCCATTCCTCCGTTTCGTATTTTCCGCGAAAATACATATTTCCTTCCGATCCTGACGGGATGGCTGACAAACTGCCGTTAATTTTGTAAATTATTCCAGTTCAAACCTAAACCAAAAACGATGAAAAGAATAATCCTAAGCCTGATGGCTCTCCTGCTAACGCTGGGCATATCCGCCCAGACCAATGATTCCATCCTCATTGAAAAGATGGATAATTTAAAGAAGGAGATTGTTCTTCTGAAAAAAAAGCAAAAAAGCCTTCAATCCCAGGTCTATCAATTGCAAAAAGCCCATAAGACTGATCTGCAGCAGGCAGAAGAAAAGTTTGCATCGACAGATGAGGCCCTGGAAGCCTGCAATGCCAGGATAACCGAACTGGAAGATGCCCTGAAAACATCCAAGGAAAATACCCTCGAAAGCATCACGGTATTGGGTTCATGGACAAAAAAAGTCATCATGATCCTGGGCATCATTCTTCTCGCCCTGTTCATTGTCCTGCTCATTCTTGTAATTACTAACCGGACCCGCATTGAGAAAGATTACATGAAGCTGGAAGCCAAGGTGGACAACACAAAAGAAGCGGTCGAGCTGGAAGTCAAAGAAATGACGAAGCGATACGAGGAGGATATCACGGCCCTGAAAGCCCTGGTCGAGAAAGGCAAGAAGTAATCGTTCGCATACCGTTCCAGGCTATTCGAACCGTATGGCCAGTGCCGGACTTATCCTGGATATGACCATGGAAGGGATGATCAGCATCAGGATGATAATCCCTGCTGTTCCAAGGTTCAGTGCAAGGAGATGGAGCAGGTTCAGGTTGATGGGGACCGTGGTCAGGTAGTAGGAGGACTGATCCAGTTCGATCAACCCGAAATAATGCTGGATCAGACAAATCCCGATTCCGATTAAATTCCCCCAGAGAAGTCCCTTGAGGATCATGAATCCGGACTGGTAAAGAAAGATTTTCCGGATGCTAACATTGGGACTCCCAAGCGCCTTTAGAATGCCGATCATATTGGTCCTGTCCAGGATCAGTATCAACATCCCCGAGACCATATTGAATCCGGCCACTACAAGCATCAGGATCAGGATGATCAAGACGTTCATATCCTGGAGATTCAACCAGTCAAAGATTTGCGGGTATTTGTCCCGGATGTTGACCACTTTCAGCCTTGAACCATCTTCCTCAAACCCGTATCCCACGATGTTCATCACGTGGTAAGTCTGTTTTTCCAGGTCGGTGAAATCATTGATGTTGACCTCAAAGCCGCTGATCTGTTCTTCCGACCAGTCGTTCAGTCGCTGAATATGCCGGAGGTCGCCGAAAACAAAGATCCTGTCAAACTCTTCCAGGCTTGTTTCAAAAATCCCGGCAACCGTAAACCGTCTCATCCTGGGCGGGTCCTGGATGAAATACATCAGGAAGTCATCATTCAACTGCAATTTTAGCAGAGATGCTATATATCTGGATATCAAGACATTATTGCTGAGGGTTGAATCATTGATCACGGGGATGGTGCCTTCCTGCAGGTAATCTTCCAGGAACCCCCAGCTGTACTCAGGTCCCACGCCTTTCAGCACAACCCCCTGTATATCGGATTTTGTCTTTATGATCCCGGCCTTGGTGGCGAAGACCTGTACATTTTTTACCGCCGGATCGGATCTCAGCTCATCGAGGAACTCCTGCCGGCTGTTGATCGGCCGGGTCTCGTAGGAAATGTTTGAATCAAAATTCAGGATCTGTATATGGGAAGCAAATCCGATTACTTTCCGGCTGATCTCGTTCTTAAAACCTGTAACCACGGCAACAGCGACGATCATAACCGCCAGTCCCAGGCCAATCCCAAATATGGCCACATCAAGGATGGAGCGGGAAATACTTTTGCCCCTGTCCCTGCTGAAGATAAGTTTCCTGGCAATAAAGATCTCTGTATTCATGAAACCTTTCCCTAAAAATGATTTACTTTGGGCGTTCCCTGTGCCGGAACAAATTTAGTCTTTTTGAAGAGGAAACCCGCACATTGAGTTTTTGAATGCGATCAAAGCTACTCAGCACTACGGCGCTCGCCATCACTGCCTGCCTCCTCTGGTCCACTGCCTTTGTTGGCGTGAAGATCGGGTTGAATTACACAACGCCTCTCCGGTTTGCCGGAATCCGGTTTTTTCTTGCGGGACTTTACATACTTCCTTTCTGCGGCAGCCTGAAAAATTCCCTGGATCAGATCAGGCAGAACTGGAAACAGGTGCTCCGCCTCGGCTTTTTCCAGACCTTTCTGCTCTATACTTTATTTTACATAGGGATCAACAGGGTACCTGCCTCCCTGACGGCCATAATAATCGGCGCGGGTCCCCTGTTCTCAGCCATCCTGGCCCATATTCTCCTGCAAGATGACCGGCTGTCCTGGCGTAAACTGGGATCCATTTCCCTGGGGATAGCCGGAGTGGTCATTATTGCTGCCAGCAGGGAAAACTACAGCTGGGCAGAGGGCAGGGAATTCTGGGGGATCCTCATCCTGGTTGCTGCAAATGTTGCCGGCAGCATCGGAAACGTCTTAGTAGTGAAATACAGGGTTGGATTGCCACCCATATTGCTGAATTCCTCCCAGTTGATGCTCGGTGGAATGGGAATATTCCTGCTGTCCATACCCTTTGAAGGCCTGCATTTCGGAATCAATGAATATCCCTACTATGTGTCGCTCGCCTGGCTCAGTTTCATGTCGGCCGTCGCCTTCAGCATCTGGTTCGTCCTGCTCAGGCGCCCGGGAATCAAGGTATCGGTGCTGAATGTATGGAAATTCCTGATCCCTGTTTTCGGTGCCATGTTAAGCTGGATCATCCTTCCCGGTGAAAAACCGGAATTCATTGCGGTTACCGGGATGGTATTCATTACCCTGTCGCTGATCGTGCTTTATGCCAGCCGGATTAAAAAAAATCGCAATCTTGCAGGTAACAAACTGCATTAAACAGTTAATGAAAGCAGTCATATATATTGGGAGCTTGCTTGTCATCCTTCTCTTCCAGGATTGTTCGGGTCAATCCGGAGTCCGGCCCGGGGCAGAGCGCACAGAAATGTATCTCTCCCTTCTTCAGGGTAAGAGGATAGGGATCGTGGCCAACCAGACCTCCATGATCGGCAACACACACCTGGTCGACAGCCTCAGTGCGATCGGAAGCCATCTGATCCGGATATGGAAAGTGTTCAGCCCGGAACACGGATTCCGGGGCCAGGCCGAGTACGGCGAGCTGGTGGATGACGAGAGGGATGCCCGGACCGGACTGCCGGTTATTTCACTGTACGGGCGGAACCGGAAACCATCGGCCGGCGACCTCGAAGACATCGACCTTATCCTGTTCGACATCCAGGATGTCGGGGTTCGGTTTTACACCTACATCTCGACTCTTTACTATGTCATGCAGGCATGTGCAGAGCAGGATAAGGAACTCCTGGTGCTGGACAGGCCCAACCCGAACGGGTTTTATGTTGACGGACCGCTCCTGGAACCCGAATACAGTTCCTTCGTGGGCATGCATGAGGTACCCGTGGTCTATGGCATGACCATTGGTGAATACGCACAAATGATCAATGGGGAAGGTTGGCTGGGAGGGGGACTCACATGCCGGCTGAGGGTCATTCCATGTGAGAACTATACCCACCACAGCCGGTATGCGCTGCCCGTGCCGCCCTCACCCAACCTGCCGAACATGAATGCCATATACCTGTATCCGTCCACCTGTTTTTTTGAAGGTACCGTGATCAGCGAAGGCAGGGGGACGGATGCACCTTTCGAGGTGTTTGGGCACCCGGAACTGGAAGGCATGGATTTTACATTTACACCCCTAAGCCGGCCGGGTGTTGCCACGAATCCCAAACACGAAGGCAAACTTTGTTACGGGATGGATCTCAGGTATTTGCGTGATTCAGCAGAACGGACTTCCGGGCTCAACCTCTCCTGGCTGATTCTTGCCTACCGGAATTTTCCGGATCCGGAAAACTTCTTTCTGCCCTACTTCGAATTGCTGGCCGGCACCGCGGACCTGCGGCAGCAGATTATGGAAGGCCTTTCCGAAGAGCAGATCCGGGCATCCTGGCAGGAGGACCTGGAAGCCTTCAGGCAGGTCCGCAGCAAATACCTGATCTACCCGGAATGATCCCGGCCGGCACCACCGACCCCTTTGCCGAAACACGGTAAAATCAGCATTACGGTTGATGGCATTCTTAAACAAGGCGCCTTTAAAATATCGGCACCTTCGGAATGTCAAAACGGCACTACATAGCTGCGCGATGTCAGGTACCTTATTTGACAATTCCTCAGGTGCTGCACCGATATTTTGCAGCGCCGGTTTAAGTAATGCCGGAAGCAGGCTGATTTTACCGTGATGCCATGGCTGGCAGGGTTCAGAGGGTCCGGCCGGGATACTCCCGGAGGGCTTTTTCAAGGCAGGCCATGGCCTTTTCCAGGTCATCCTTTTTAAGGACATAGGCGATCCGGACCTGCTGTTTACCCAGTTCGGGTTTGGAGTAGAATCCCGAGGCAGGGGCGAGCATAACGGTCTGTCCCTCGTACTGGAAATCACTCAGCAGCCACTGGGCGAAACGGTCCGCATCGTCGACCGGAAGCTGGGCAATGGTATAGAAAGCCCCCCTAGGGGTGGGACAGACCACGCCTTCCATTTTATTCAGGGCCCCGACCATGTAATCCCTGCGTTCAATGTATTCGTTGTAAACTTCCGTAAAATATTCAGGTGGTGTATCCAGGGCCGCTTCCCCGAGAATCTGTCCGAGGGCCGGGGGACTCAAACGGGCCTGGGCGAATTTGAGGGCGGTATCCGTGACCTCCCTGTTTTTGCTTATCATGGCACCGATCCGCACCCCGCAGGCACTGTAACGCTTGGATACGGAGTCGAGCAGGATCACATTCTGTTCGGCCCCCGGGATGCACATGGAAGAGAAATGTTCCTGCCCGTCGTAACAGAACTCCCGGTAGACCTCGTCCGAATAAAGGTAGAGATCATGCTGCAGGATGATCCGGCCAATCTGTTCCATCTCCTGCCTGGTATACAGGTAGCCCGTCGGATTGTTAGGATTGCAGATAACGATGCCCCGGGTGCGGGGACTGATCCTTTTTTCGAACTCCTCTATTGGTGGGAGGGCAAAGCCGTTGTCAATGTTTGAGAAAATGGGTATAACGTTTACCCCTGCTGTAATGGTAAAGCCATTGTAATTGGCATAGTAGGGTTCCGGGATAATAACCTCGTCTCCCGGATCCAGCGTCGACATCAGGGCAAAAAGAATGGCTTCGGAACCTCCGGCGGTTATCAGTATCTGGGTATGGTCAATGTCGATGCCCAGGGTTTTGTAATACCCGGCCAGTTTCCTGCGGTAGCTTTCATTACCGGCCGAATGACTGTATTCGATCACCCTGGCCTGAAGGTTTTTCACCGCCTGGATGGCAATTTCCGGGGTTTTTATATCGGGCTGGCCGATGTTGAGATGATATACCCTGTGACCCCTTTTCCTGGCTTCTTCTGCAAATGGTACCAGTTTCCGGATGGGTGATTCGGGCATGGACCGCCCTCTTTCTGATATCCTGGGCATGGCTTTGTATTATTAATTATCTAATTCATGTCTCCAGGGCTCCTCACCTTTCCCGTAATAAGGAGCCGCTGCACCCCCTCGACCGCATTGGAATACACATAAACGGACTTGCTGAACGCTCCTATGCGATGGGTATCATAGCTGACACGGATGCTTCCCTGCTTGCCAGCTTTGACCGGTTCCCTTGACCATTCGGGGATCGTGCAGCCGCAGGTTGATTTTACATGGGTCAACAGCAGGGGAGCCGTTCCCGAATTGGTAAAAATAAATTCAAATTCGGCCCTGCCGCTGTAAGGGATCTCCCTGAAATCATGGCTTATGGTATCAAAAACGATGCCTGCATCGCCGGCGGATCTTTTGCCATCGCCTTTGTGGCAGGAAGTCCATAAAAATGCCGACAGGGCAAGCATGCATATGAGGCCGTTTTTATTCATTGGCATGCAGCTGAATGGTAAAAATAATGGAAATCAATCAGATGTTCTATGCTAATTATCATACTTATAAACATTTTGGGGACTGAAAAGATCACAATAAATGCTTATTTTTACGGGATTTCAATACCCAGGATGCTTATTTAATGAGCTGTGGGTCAAAGCATTATTTCAATGATGGACCTGCCCCCAAAATACGATCCCTCCAAAACCGAAGAACGCTGGTATGATTACTGGATGAAACAGGATTATTTTTCCTCCAGCCCGGATGACCGGGAACCCTATACCATTGTCATTCCGCCTCCCAATGTAACCGGCGTCCTGCATATGGGCCATATGCTGAACAATACCATCCAGGACGTGTTGATCCGTAAAAACAGGATGGAAGGAAAAAATGCACTCTGGGTGCCGGGCACCGACCATGCTTCGATCGCAACGGAAGCAAGGGTTGTGGCGAAATTGAAGGAGGAGGGCATACAGAAGTCGGAGCTGAGCCGCGAAGCTTTCCTGGAACATGCCTGGGAATGGAAAAACAAGCATGGAGGGATCATCCTGGAACAGCTTAAGAAACTTGGGGCCTCCTGTGACTGGAGCCGCACCCGCTTCACCATGGATGAAGCGTATTATGAATCGGTGATACAGGTATTCATCGATCTGTTTAACAAGGGTTATATCTATCGGGGCGTGCGCATGGTGAACTGGGACCCCCAGGCACAAACGGCCGTATCCGACGAGGAAGTCATCCACCGCGAACTGAAATCAAAGCTCTATTATGTCCGCTACGAGGTTGAAGGTGTTGAAAATGGGATCACCATCGCAACCACCCGCCCGGAAACCATCCTGGGAGATACCGCCGTTGCGGTGAACCCGGAGGACCCGAGGTACCGGGAACTGCACGGCAAGACAGCGATCATCCCGCTGGTTCAGCGAAAGGTGCCCATCCTCTGCGATGACTATGTGGATCATGAGTTTGGTACGGGAGCCCTGAAGATCACCCCAGCACACGATGAGAACGATTATGAAATCGGGATACGACACAACCTGGAAAGCGTGGATATCCTGAACGACGACGGGACCCTCAGCGAGGCTGCCGAATGGTTCGTGGGAATGGACCGTTTCCGGGCCCGTGATGAGATCCTCAAAGAACTTGAATCCAGGGGCAACCTGGTGAAGGTTGAAGATTATGTAAACAAGGTCGGGTTTTCCGAACGAACAGATGCGGTGATCGAACCCAAGCTTTCCATGCAGTGGTTCCTGAAAATGAAGGAACTTTCAAAACCGGCGCTGGAATCGGTCATGAACGGGACCATTCACCTGCATCCCGATAAGTTCAAGAACATTTACAGGCACTGGATGGAAAATGTCAAGGATTGGTGTATATCCCGCCAGCTCTGGTGGGGACAACGGATCCCGGCATGGTTCATCGGAAGGACCAATGAATTCGTGGTGGCCGCCACCCCGGAGGAAGCACTGAAAAAGGCCAGGTCCAAAACAGGGAACAAGTCCCTGACCATGGACGATCTCCGCCAGGATGAGGATGTCCTGGATACCTGGTTTTCCTCCTGGCTGTGGCCCATTGCAGTTTTTGACGGTATCCGTAACCCGGATAATGCCGATTATCAATATTATTACCCTACGAATGACCTGGTTACTGCACCCGAGATTCTGTTTTTCTGGGTGGCCAGGATGATCATTGCCGGTTACGAGTATCCAGGGGAAAAACCGTTTCAGAATGTGTACCTGACAGGGATCGTCCGGGACAGCCAGCGGCGCAAAATGTCAAAATCACTCGGGAATTCACCCGAACCGCTTGAGCTTATACGAAAATACTCGGCCGACGGTGTACGCGTCGGAATGCTGCTCTGTTCCCCTGCAGGAGGGGACCTTCTTTATGATGACAGCCTTCCGGAACAGGGCCGGAATTTCGGGAACAAAATATGGAATGCCTTCAGGCTTGTAAAGCAATGGAAGGTGGATGACGATACCCCCCAGCCGGAGAGTGCCGGGGCAGCCGTACAGTGGTTTGAGAATAAGATCAACGAGGCCCTGAGACAACTTGGCGAACAGTACAGGAAGTACCGTATATCCGAAGCCCTCATGACCTGTTACCGGCTTTTCTGGGACGAGTTTTCTGCCTGGTTCCTGGAAAGCGTCAAACCTGCCTTCGGCAAACACGTCGATAGGGAAACCTATACCAGGACCATCGGGTTCCTGGATGTGCTTATGCGCATGCTGCATCCCTTCATGCCTTTCATTACCGAAGAGATCTGGCAGTATATTGAAGAAAGGAAAGAAGGCGAAAGCATAATGCTGCAGCCCATGCCGAAAGCAGGGAAGGTTGATCATGAGATCCTGGAACAGTTTGAGGATACGAAGGAAGTCGTGACCGCCATACGCAAGATCCGCAAGGAAAAGAACCTTCCTGCAAAGGAAAAGCTTGAATTGCTGGTCAGGGACCAGAACCATTCGTACAGCAATCGTTTCGAGAGCATACTCGGGAAACTGGGTTTCCTTGATTCCATCGGGCAGACCAGGGAAAAACCCGGGGGCGCACTTTCGTTCCGTGTCAGGAGTGTGGAATATTTCATACCTCTTGAGGCGCATGCCAACCCGGAACAAGAGCTTCAGGAGCTCAGGGAAGAACTTGATTACCAGAGAGGATTCCTGGAGAAGGTGATGGCCAAGCTTAACAACCAGCGCTTCGTTCAGAGTGCGCCCGGGCAGGTGGTCGAGAA
The DNA here is from genome assembly GCA_964627835.1 of uncultured Bacteroides sp. Taxonomy (GTDB): domain Bacteria; phylum Bacteroidota; class Bacteroidia; order Bacteroidales; family SM23-62; genus SM23-62. The sequence continues at coordinate 16,394 of CAZVLG010000085.1, read as the reverse complement.
GGAACAGAAAAAGAAGGAGGATGCAGAACGCAAGATCCAGGTACTTGAGGAAAGAATTGCCGGTATGCAGAAGGGATGATTCAGGTGCCGGGAACCAGCCCGTGCCACGCCCCGAACCATCGGATGAAACGTCCTGATCTGCCGGTTATGGGGCAAGCAACCTGGAAACCCAACCCTCCTCAGCATTCCCGTGTTCCTTATCCGGGTGTTCCGGGACCACTTTCCGTTCATAGACCACCCGGTCGTGCATCCGGTCTTTTACATCTTTCCAGAATTCGATCCGTTCCGGCACTAAGCGGTAGCCTCCCCAGTGAGGGGGGCGGGGCACCTCCTGGTTCCTGAATTCTTCCTCCCTCAATCGCAATGATTCCTCCAGGCTTTTCCTCGAAGGTACTGTCCGGCTTTGTTCGGACGCCCAGGCTCCCAGCTGGCTTCCCCTCGGGCGGGTCGAAAAGTAGCGGTCCGATTCCTCTGCGCCGGTTTTTTCAACATGACCTTCCAGCCTGACCTGGTAACCGAGCTTCTGCCAGTGAATGACCAGGGCCGCCGATGGATTGACCTCCAGCTGTTCGGCCTTTCGGCTCCGGTAATCGGTATAAAAAACGAACCCCCTTTCATCAAAATCCTTGAGCAATACAATCCTGGCCGAAGGCTTCCCGTCTTTGTCCGCCGTAGCCAGGGTCATGATCGCCGGATCGTAGATCCCGCCATCAACGGCTTCGGCATACCATTTTCTGAATTGTTGTATGGGGTCCGGATCGGTCATATAAGTACTTATTCCTGCAAGCGTCCTTTTCCTGCCAATCAGGCTCCCCGTGAATCCGGATTCCTGAAATCATCCTCGATGTAATCGTCATCCGGGTCCGGGTACTTTATCAGCTTGGCATTTTTGATGCTCGCATTTAATTCATAACCTATCAGGAGTGCAATGGAATTCAGGTAGATCCAGAGCAGGATGATCATCAGGGTGGAGATCGACCCGAAAAACTTGTTGAATTGTCCGAAATTATTCATGAAAGCAGAAAAGATCAGGGAGGTGCCGATCACCAGGATGCTGGCAAGGGTGGATCCGGCCGAATAGAACTTCCATTTCATTTTTCGTGATGGACCGAGCCAGTATAAAAAAGAGAGGGCAAAGTAGATCAGGGCAATGATTACGATCCACTTGCTCAAGCGGATGATATAAATGGTCAGATCCATATTGATCAGCTGGTGCTCCACCAGGAGGTCTATGGCCAGGCGCCCGAAAAGGATCATGCTTACTGCAATGGTAAACAGGACGAAGAGGATTACCACCAGGGAGGCGGCAAAGGCCCTGCGCTGGATCCAGCTGCGTGTCTCGATGGTATGATAGGTGGCATTGAATGCCTGGATCATCCCGTTGACCGCGTTTGTTGCGAAGAACAATGCGATCACAATCCCGAAGAACTGCAATCCCTTTCGTTTTACGAACATATCCGTCACGGTATGTTCCACGAGATCGTACACTTCCTGTGGGAATATGCTGTACATCAGGCTCAGCAGTCCGGTTTGAAAATCATCTATGGGAATGTAAGGAAGCAGGGTGAATATATAAATCAGGGCGGGCAGGGAGGCCAGGAAAATGTGGAAGGCGATGGAAGAGGCCCTTGTGGTAAGGGACCCTTTCTGAAGTCCCATCACGAAAAAAACCACCACATCATAGATCGGGATGCCTTCGAATCCCGGGATCGATATCTGTTTGGCGCGGGTAACAACCTGTCGGGCCTTTATGCTCAGCAGGCGGGAGGATCTCTCATAAAACGATTTTATACCCATATCACGGAACGGCTTTAAGGCTGAGGTCAAGGCTTCTTACCCGATGGGTCAGGGCCCCGACAGATATAAAATCAACACCGCAGACGGCATAATCCCTCAGGTTTTCCAGGGTGATGCCGCCCGAGGACTCGGTTTCGCACCGGCCGGCAATCAGTTCTACCGCCTCCCTGGTTTGCCCGAGTGAAAAATTATCCAGCATGATCCTGTGAACCCCGCCCACTCGCAGGATTTCCCTGACATCTTCCAGGCTGCGTGCTTCGATTTCGATCTTCAGATCCTTTCCTTCACGCCCGAGGTAAAGGATCGCTTTTTGTATGGCCGGTTCTATTCCCCCGGCAAAATCAATATGATTATCCTTCAGCATGATCATATCAAACAGTCCCATGCGATGATTCATCCCACCGCCTATGCGGACGGCTTCCTTGTCCAGGATACGCATTCCGGGTGCCGTTTTTCTCGTATCCAGGATCCTGGTTTTCAGTCCCTCAAGCTTTCGTACGTATTCAGCGGTGCGGGTTGCTATGCCACTCATCCGCTGCATGACATTCAATACCAGCCTTTCTGATTTAAGGAGGGAAAGCACGCTGCCGGAAACCCTGAAGGCATGGTCCCCGTTCGAAACAGGATCTCCGTCCTTCTTCGTATAATCGAGTTTCAGTCCGGGATCGATCCGGTGAAAGATCCGTGTGGCAATGTCTATACCGGCGATGATCCCCTGATCCTTGACAAGCAGGCGGACTGCACCAAGTGCTGAGGCTGGAATGCAGGAGAGGCTGGAATGGTCGCCTTCTCCAATATCCTCCAGAAGAGCGGTTTCCAGCAATGCATTAAAAAGATCCTCATTGATCATTTTTTTCCTCTTCCTCGATCCTTAATTGATGAATTAAAGGGGAACCTTCCTGCTTTTTCATCAGTATGTAGATGCGGAATTTTTCTCCCGGTGTTTCCAGGCTGCCGATTGCATAACGGGAGTTCTCCTTTCCTCCCTCAAAAATGATCTTGAATGCTTCCGGCTTGTGCTCACTGAAAAATTTCCGGATGATCTGCTCGGCCTGCGAACGGCTGTAGACGTCTTCTTCATCAAGGATGATCAGTTCCACATTATCGTGGAAGAACTTGGACAGCTCCGCCGCATTTCCCGCTTTGAAGGATAACACAATGCCCTCGGGGACTTTTTCGGTCTGGGCATTCAGGGAGAGAATTGGAATGAGGATGGCCCATATTAAGCTCAGTATATAGACGGTCTTTTTCATTTAAGCACAATTTTTGTACATTATAAATTCATAAATCATGCCAGTGCTGATAATGCAATTTAGCAAATAAACAGATGCAAATACAATTACTTCTGATGGGAAAGGTCCGATTCCCTTTCATAAAGGAAGGTCTGGACGAGTACCGGAAAAGATTGAAGAGGTATACGGATTTCGGTTTCCTGGAACTTCCCGATGTAAAGAATACGGGCTCGTGGCCCCAGCAAAAGCTTATGCAGGAAGAGGGCCGGGTAATCCTCAAATCCCTGACGGAGAGGGATTACACAGTATTACTTGATGAGCGCGGTAAGCAAATGGGATCCATTGAGTTTGCAGAATTCCTTGAGCGGCAGCACCAGGATTCCATCAAATCCATGGTTTTTGTAATCGGGGGTGCCTACGGATTCTCCCCGGAAGTGTACGAACGGGGCAATATGCTTGTTTCGCTTTCGAAAATGACCTTTTCCCACCAGGTGATACCCCTGTTTTTCATCGAACAGCTGTACAGGGCCTTTACCATTATCCGGGGGACTCCCTACCATCACGGTTGATGATTTATCATTATCTTCGTTATTAAAGCGTAAGGTCTCCATGAACAAAAGCGTCTTAAGAAGGTTCGGAATACTGGGAACAGCTCTCGCCTGTTTTCTTGTCTCGCTTTTGCTCCAGTATATTTCCTTTAATCTGCTCAGCGAAAGCGGCCGCACGAGGCGATTTGAGAAAACCTTCCGGGAAAAGGAACAGAGCTTGTATGCCCTGTTTGAGGACATGGAAACGGAACTTGCTGGACTTGCCCCGGCAGAATATTTCACGGTGCTTTATCCATTTGTTCAGGACAGGATTGGGGGAGGGGGACTGGAATGCTTTGTTTTTGAAAAGGACACGCTTGTTTTCTGGACCGACAATTCCGTGCCTGTAAACGATCTCGGTAAAAAGGTGGAAAGGGATCTGGTATTCCTGGGCAACAACTGGTCCATGAAGAAGGAAAGGCTGTCCGGTTCCCTGCACATTGTGGGACTCATACTGATCAAGAACGAATACCCCTATGAGAACATGTTTCTTCACAACCGCTTCCAACAGGACTTCCGGCTGCCGGAGGGCACCAGGATCCTCGTGGATCCGGGCGGGGAAGGGTATCCGGTCCACGACTCCTGGAACAACGAACTATTTGCCCTGGATTTTTCACAGATTGCCAGGTACAGCCCCTTCCAATCCAGCCTTTCCCTTGTGTTGTATTACCTTGGGATCGTACTGTTCCTCCTTTTTGTACGGCACCTGATCAGGTCCATATCCCATCCGACCAGGAAGAATTATGGCATACTCCTGGGGACTGTCGCACTGGTCCTGCTGAATGCCGTCCTGTTAAAGTTGCCCGTACCGGATCAGATGGCCGAAATGGAGATTTTCAGTCCCCAGCTCTTCGCTGCCTCCAATCTGTTTTCTTCCCTGGCCGATCTTTTTACCACATCCCTTTTTATCTTTTTCCTGGCCTATATTTTTTACAATGAATTCAGGTTGAGTGACAAATACAAGGGAAGGATCTTCCGGCTTATGCAGGGGATTTATTTCCTGGCACTGGTCTTCTATTTCCAGTTGATCATGCTGTTGTTCAGAAGCCTCGTCGTGCATTCAAGCATCTCATTTGAAACCTACAGGGTCCTGGATATCAGCTCATTCACCTTCCTTGGCCTGTTTATCCTTGCCCTCCATTTTGCAGCATTCACCATGCTTATTGACAAATTTTTCGGTCTTGTCAAACCGGTTAATACAGGCCGGAAACTGGGGATCTATGTAATTGTATTTGCCCTGCTTACCTGGGTGACGGGGTATTTTATGCCCGGAGGTCCTGACCTCATCCTGGTTTTGATGATCATTGTGATAGCCGGTGTGATTGCCATGATCCGGGCGACGGGTCGGGCCGAATTCAGGTATTCCACCTTTGTACTGCTGATCTTCCTGTTCAGTTTACTATCGGTTTACCAGGTCAGCAGGTATTCGGAACAAAAAAGGCATAATCAAAAAATGGTGCTTGCGGTGGATCTGGCCGCCGAGCACGACCCTGTGGCGGAACTTCTGCTGAAAAACCTTGAACTCGAGCTCTCAACCGACCAGGAACTGGCTTATCTGATCCACGAAGGATATACCGATCATTTGGTTATCGATGATTATCTCAGGGGCAATTATTTCAGCGGATACTGGGAAAAATACGATATGCATTTCACACTCTGCTCCCCGGTAGATTCCCTGTATATAGAACCATTTGATGATGTCTGGTATCCATGCTATGATTTCTTTGAAAACCTTTTCTCGGAAAGCCGGTTCAGGATCCCCGGTTCCCGTTTCTATTTCGTCGATGATATGAGCGGCCGGATCTCTTATTTTGCGGGATTTACCTACTATTCGGCAGACAGTACATCGGAAGCCAGCCTGTTTCTTGAGCTGGATTCCAGGCTGGTCGGGGAAGAACTCGGATACCCGGAGCTTTTACTGAGAGAACGGCCCCGAAAGTCCTTCTTTCAACGCGAATACACTTCAGCAAAATACAGCAACGGGCAGCTGATCACGCAGAGCGGGGACTATTCCTATGCCCTGAAACCGGATCCCTATACCAGCGGCGAACAGGAATTTGAATACACATCCTTCGACGGGTACGAGCACCTTGCCTATAACCTGGACCCCTACAATACCATCGTGGTAAGCAACCGCAAGGTCAGTGTACTCAGCATAGCCATTACCTTTACCTATATCTTCGTATTCTTTTACCTGATCCTTACCATCAACCTCCTGCTGATCAATATTCCCTTCCTGAAAAGGAGCCTTCAGTTGAATATCAAGAATAAGATCCAGTATACCATGATCGGGGTCCTCCTGCTCTCGCTCCTGCTGATCGGCACAGGGACGATCTTTTTCAGCATTCGCCAGTACAGGGCAAGGCATTTTGACAGCCTCTCGGAAAAGATCCAGTCTGTCTACATAGAATTGATGCACAAGCTGGAATTCGAGTCCGACCTGAGCGGAGGCTGGCAGGGAGGCGGGTATAACAGCCTTGATGAATTGCTGCAGAAATTCTCCAATGTATTTTTCACCGACATCAATCTTTACGGTCCCAAAGGAGACCTGTTGGCCACCTCGCGCAGCGAGGTCTTTAATAATAAACTGCTGGGTCCGCAGATCCATCCGGCAGCTTTCAGGGAACTTGCCTTCCGCGATGCCGCCGAGTTTGTACAGGAGGAGTCCATTGGCTCCCTGAGGTACCTGTCGGCATATGTGCCTTTCCGGAACAACGAAAATAAATTGCTGGCCTACCTAAACCTGCCCTATTTCACGCGGCAGCGGGTCCTTACCCTGGAGATCACGAATCTGGTGGTTGCCGTGGTTAATTTTTATGTGGTCCTCATTACCATTTCGATCCTCATTGCTGTTTTTATTTCGACCCAGATCACCCAGCCCCTGAGGATGCTGCAGAGCAAATTCAGCAAGATCACCTTTGGCAAAAGCAACGAGAAGATCCAGTACGATGCCAGGGACGAGATCGGGGTACTGGTCCGGGAGTACAATCACATGATCGATGAGCTGGCCATTTCAGCCGAAAAACTTGCCCGGAGCGAACGGGAATTCGCATGGCGTGAAATGGCTAAACAGATTGCTCACGAGATCAAGAATCCATTGACCCCCATGAAGCTGAGCGTCCAGCACCTGCAGCGCACCCCTGAAAAGGATCCTGAAAAGCAGAAAGAAAATATCCAGAGGATATCCAGGACCCTGATTGAACAGATCGACCATTTATCCAAGATCGCGACGGAATTCTCGAATTTCGCCAAAATGCCCAGGGCCAATAACGAGGAAGTGAACCTGGAGGAAAACATCCGGCAGATTTCCGAACTGTTCATGAACAGCGAACAGATCCGTATAGATACAAGTTTTGACATTTCAGGACCTGTCTTTGTTTTTGCAGATCCGGAACAGCTGACCCGGGTATTTATCAACCTGTTGAAAAACGCCATTCAGAGTATACCGGAAGACCGGGAGGGACAGATCGGGATCCGCCTTGAGTCCGCGGGACAGACAGCAAGGGTGAAGGTTATGGACAATGGCAGGGGAATACCGGACGAACTCAGCGACAAGCTGTTCCAGCCGAATTTCACCACCAAATCAAGCGGCATGGGAATGGGCCTGGCCATCGTGAAGAGCATCGTTGAGAATGCAGGAGGAAGCATTCGATACGAAACGGAACTAGGAAAGGGAACCGTTTTCATTGTGGAGTTGCCACTGGTTCCGGAGAAGAAATCCTGAAAGCCTTCCTGAACACAATTTGTCTTTTACCCGTTACCTGACCGTTCCGGCGCGTTTCTCTTTTTGATAAATCTGTTTTCATTTTATTGTAAATTCAGCTATATTCATTCCCGTTAAAGGTACACCTGGCAAAAAAAATTACTGCAATCAGGACATCCTTAAGATATGGGCTTTCAATCCTCCTGCTGGCATTCCTGAGCGGCCAGGCTGGTTTTTCCCAGGATGAGATCAGCGGTGTGGTCAACCAGTATGGCCGCATCACTGCCATCTGGAATAAGAACCCGGCCAATCCCGATTCCGTAATTGTGCCGGGTGCCGGGTCCATATGGAACGGTTCGGATGAGTTCGAGATCGCACTGTTCATCCAGGTAAAGGGAACCGGGGTATACGATCCATCCAATACAACCTTTTCCTACTATTGGGGAGCGGAATACTCAGTTTTCAACAGCGGGATCTATTCATTTATGCTTGTTGACCGGGTGGATTTCGATTCCATTGTCGTTTTTTCCAGTTTCCTGAGGGAGGACATGGTCGAACCTCCGGATTCAGTACCCCCGACCGCTCAGCTTGTAAAGGTGCCCTATGGAAGGTCCTTCAGACTGACCGGGGATATACAGGCCGATCCCTGGGACCCCGTAACCGGCACCGGAGGCGTGCTGGCCCTGTTTGCATCCGACAAACTCGATCTTAACGGTTATAATATCGATGCCTCGGCCCGGGGCTTCCTGGGCGGGGATACAATGCGGTATGATACTGGTCCCGTTTTATGTGCGTCCCCTGCCAAGGACAGTACCTTCTACCTGGATACCGCCGATCATTACGCGGGGAGGAAAGGAGAAAGCACTGTTTTTTCCGGATATAAATATACCCGGGGGAACGGGTTCATCGCGGGTGGCGGCGGCGGCGGGGAAGGCAGGTACTCGGGTGGTGGCGGCGGTTCCAATTTTGGAAAGGGGGCCAAGGGCGGAAGAGAGGCGGAGGACCTCTGCCTCCCGGATAAAAACTATGGTGGCTGGGGTGGAAGCCTGAGCAGTGATAAGTTTGGGAACAACCAGAACCGGATCTTCATGGGGTCCGGCGGGGGAAGCTCCATGCCCGAACCCGGTTTGACGGCCGCACCCGGAGGGGATGGAGGAGGGATCGTGATCATCATCACCGACACCCTGGCAGGAAATCCGGAAAAGGACACCATTTTTACTAACGGCGGCTCTGTTACCGATACCTCCTTCACCGGGGGAGGAGGCGGAGGTGCCGGAGGTTTCATCGTACTGGATGTAAATAATATTAAAGGCAATGTGCACCTGGATGTTTCCGGGGGAGACGGAGGCAATACCTACGACCCGGTCCCTTCGAACCTTCACGGTCCCGGCGGCGGCGGGGGCGGAGGTGTGATCTGGCATTCGGATTCGGCGCTGCTAGCCGGCCTTTCGGAAAACAGATCAGCCGGGTCAGCCGGATTACATTACCCGACCAATGATCCCCACGGGGCAAGTTCCTCATACGGAGGAACTACGTTAAAAAACCTGGTTCTGCCGCTTCGGGGATTTTTCTTCAACTTTATTTCCGGAGACCAGCACGTGTGCCAGGACAGTATCCCGACGACCATCATCGGGTCCCTGCCGAAAGGAGATACCGCGTTTGTCTATGCCTGGCAGGACAGTACGGCAGGAGTTGCCTGGCAGGACATACCGGGTGACACAGCCAAGAATTACTCACCGGACACCCTGACCGTTACCACCTGGTTCCGCAGGATCGTGACCAAGAAGACCCCGCCCATCGAATCCGACACCAGCGGCTTCGTGGTGAAGGTTGTTTACAACCGCCTCCGGAACAACCTGATCGCGGACAACGATACGATATGTTACAATTTGATACCGGCTCCAATGGCGCATGCTGGTCCCACGATCACCGGAGGCGACGGGGTGGAAAGGCTCTACCGCTGGCAGGCCTGGCAGTCCAGTTCCCCCGGCTGGGTAAGCGCCGGTTCGCTTGCCCTTGACGGCGTGGATACGGCAGAGGGATATAAGCCGGGCAATCTCCAGGAAACCACCTGGTTCCGAAGACAGGTAATTTCCCATGTATGCACCCATATCAGCGATTCCCTCACCGTTACCGTGCTGCCTGATATCACTGGGAACCAGATCACGGGCGATGACCGGGTATGCCAGTTCACGGAACCGGCCGACAGTCTGAAGGGTCCCGTGCCAGGTGGCGGAAATACAATATACGAATATGTTTGGGAGGCAAGCAGCAACCTGGCGGACTGGGATTCGATCGATGTGAACCGCAACTACTTCCCGGGCAGCATGGATACGGTCACCACGCATTACCGGCGGCGGATTTATTCCGGGAAAGATCGAACCTGCAAAAGCATCAGCGATACCGTGACCATCCTGGTGGATCCCATCATCCAGCAGAACCTCATTGCACCCGATACCGCGATCTGCGCGGAAACGGCTACCAACGATATTTACCCGGATGCCCTGATATTCGGGGGGGACGGCAATTACCTGTATACTTTTAAGGAGAGCACGGATTCCCTGAGCTGGACAGAGGCCAGGGCAGCCGCAGCACTGAGCAGCTATAATCCGGGAGAGTTACCGCAGACCACCTGGTTCAGAAGGATTGTCGAATCCGGCGCCTGCAGGGATACCACCGTAGCCATAAGGTTTTACGTTGACACCGTGATCCTGAACAACCTGATTTTCCCGGACGATACCATCTGTGCCGGAACGGCATCGGGCATCGTCAGCGGGTTGGTGGCTACGGGGGGGGACTGGTCCAACTACACCTATCTCTGGGATAAGAGTACGGATAAAATTGCCTGGACAGCCGGTTTTGAAACCTCAAAAGACCTTCCGCCCCAGGTATTGTACGATTCGACCTGGTTCCGCCGGCGTGTTTTGTCGGGCGTTTGTGCCGACACTTCTGAAAGGGTGGTGGTGAACGTCCATGATACCATTGTCGGGAACGATATCTGGGCGGATACGGAAGCCTGCGTCGATCTGCCGCAGCTCCTGAGGGGAAAGAACGAGACGGACGGGCTTGAAGGTGGCACGGGCAAACCTGCTGATTTCAACTATTTATGGGAGTATTACGATCCTTCGTCCAGCCAGTGGGTGGACGCAGTGACAGGCGTGCCCCTGTCAAACAACCAGCATGATTACATCACAGATACGCTGAGCGATCCGGTCTATGCCTTTCGGCGTTATGTTGTATCGGGCAGATGCTCTCATACTTCCGATTCCCTTGCCGTGAATGTTAATCTCCGGCCGGTCGGACTCATTACCGACACTGTCCTGACAGAGGAATGTTATTCGGATGCGGACATACTGATCAGCGTACCGGTATCACTGAGTGTGGGTCCACCTCTGTACACCCTTTACTACAGCGACGGACAGGGCGGAAGCGGTCAGCAGGATTTTGCCGGCAATACCGGCGACCTGGAATTTTACAGGACCTCGGCTGATTCGACCATGTATACCATCCGGATCGACAGCCTGATCGACGCGAATGGCTGCCGGGCCGTCATAAACCAGGAAGATCCGGTAAAACCGGTCATTATTTACAGGAACCAGGCTCCTACTATCGTCCAGGACACTTTCCGGGTCTGCGGCGATGAAGCGAATATTGAGGTTGTTCCGGGACTAGGCAGTCTGCAGTACTGGTGGGGCCCTGACAGCCTTGATTTCACGATCAGCCCGGTGGACCATTACCAGGCTGTTTTTAAACTCAACAGCTGGAAAAACGATACCCTGTTCTATCCCGTCAGCTGGTTCCAGCGCAACGGGTGGACAAACGATATCGTGTGTCCGTTGAACCGTGTCACCGTGACGGTCGAACTGTACCGGGAACCACTGCCCGCCAGGGTCCAGCCTGCCGACACCATCGTGTATTTCAGGCAGACCATGCCCATGTGGGCGGATACGGTAGAGATCGGCCTGGGAACCTGGATGGATTGGAACTGGGAGGTAAGGAACGCGGCCCCCCTGACGGATGTGCATAACAGCGGCGCGCTGATTGATCTCGGGGGCGATGACCTGAACTCAACAGTAGAACGATATCTTACCTGGATGGTGAGCAACGGTGAATGCCCGAGCACGCAGGTCGAGGTCAGGATCGAACGAAATGACCTTGTCCTTTATTCGGCCTTTTCTCCGAACGGTGATGCATTCAATGAATTCCTGATCCTTGACGGGCTTGAATTTGCCGACAAGTTTACCATGCGTATTTTTTCACGGTACGGTATACTGATAAAAACCGTCACCGAAACGGATTTAATTACAGATCCATTGACGGGAGAGCAAAACGCAGTATGGGACGGGAGGATGGAGGATGGTTCCGAAGCCGAGGACGGCACCTATTTCTATATGATTGAAGTGATTCATGCGGGACAGAAATACAATTATAAAAATTACCTTGAGCTGATCAGGGCCGATCCGGGTCTATGAAAAGAGTCACGTCCATAGGGATCATGTTCATTTTGCTCTGTGCAGCTGCAATAGCACAGAATACCAAGAACTATACCCCGGTGAATATGTACATGTTGAATCCTCTGCTTGTCAACCCGGCCTATTCCGGGGCCAGGGAATCCATGTCCATAACAGGGATGATCGGGGCCAACTGGCTGGATATACCCGGAGCTCAACTGGGCAAGGCCAATGCCGCCGGATGGATGGAATCCGGTACTTTTGACCTTCCCCTGTCCGAAAGGAATGCAGTCGGGGGGATGATCATCAACAACTCATTCGGGGTAAATAATAATTTTGTATTCTATGCCCATTATTCTTTCCGCATCAGCACGGCAGTCGGAAAGCTGAGTTTCGGACTGCGTGCGGGATTGAACGGATACAACCGCAACATGCAAAAGGCAAGTTTCAGGGACCTGGGCGATCCGGTGCAACAATATGATTACAGCCGCATGTTTCCGAATTTCGGTGCCGGGGTCTACTGGTACAGTGATAATTATTATGTTGGATTATCGGTCCCTGCTTTTTTCTTCCCCCCGGAAGGATCCGAGAACTTTGACGGGGATCCGAAAAATTACAATTATACTTTTCTGGGAGGCTACCTGTTCCGGATCTCGGACGATTTCAAAATCAAACCTTCCACCATGCTCAATTACAGCCTTAACAGTCCCCTGGCCTACCAGGCGAACCTGAGCTTTATAATGTTCCAGGATATGCTGTGGCTGGGTGCAGGCTATAAATCCCAGGGCATTGTAGCCATCATGGAGATCCAGGCGGCCTCTCCCATACGTATCGGTTATGCTTTCGAGTTCCCGACAGGTGGCGTAAGGGAATATGCACCCTGGGGATCACACGAGATCTTGATTCGTTACGATTTCAGTTATAAATTGCGTTCTGTTTCGCCCGCATATTTCTGGTAATGCCTGGACGGTTGAGCACATATTGCCTGTTATTCTTGCTGGTTCTTACGGCCGGAACAGCCTGCTATTCCCAGGAACAGCCGTTCAAACTGGAAAGAGCCCCTTTCTCCAATCGTTCCTATGATGAATACTCTCCGGTCCTGTACAACGGGAACATTGTATTCAGATCCAATAAACGCCTGAATGTACGGACCAAAAATTCAGATGATAACGGGAATACCGCAATGAACATATTCATTGTCAGGGATATGGGTGATGGTGACTGGTCCGACCCACAGTTATTTGCCAGTGAACTTAGCGGGATCAAGGAGCATTACGGTCCCGCAACATTCAACGACCTGGGGAACCGAATCTGGTTCAACATGATCAACGAGGAATCCGATGAAGACCGGGGCAAGATAGGGATCTTTTCAGGTGGTTTTGCCGGTGGGGAATGGACCGGCATCCAGCCCTTCGCCTACAATGACCCGAGGTACGATCTCTTGCATCCTTTCCTCAGCGAGGACGGTGGAATGCTTTTCTTTTCTTCCAATATGCCCGGGGGACTTGGGGGCTTCGACCTGTATGTATGCTATCTCCGTGGAACCCAATGGTCTGAACCGGTTAACCTGGGCCCCGGCATCAATTCAAACCGGAATGAGATCTACCCCGTATATTACCCGGATGGGAGGCTGTATTTTTCATCCAACGGTCTGGATCCCAACCTGGGTGGCTTTGACCTTTACTATTCGGTGCGGAACATAGGAGAATGGGGCCTGCCGGTACACCTGGATCCGCCGTTCAATACCCGTCGGAATGAAGCCTGGTTCATGCTTACCGACACAACCTATACCAGCGGGTATATCCATTCTAACCGGGAAGCACGGATCTATAATATCTTTGAATTCAACCTGGATATTCCGGAAGGCCTTTACGAAAACTGCAAGTTGCAGGAGAAAAACAGCTATTGCTACACCCTTTACGAAGCCGGGACGATGGATATTGACACTACCCAGTATCGCTACGAGTGGGTAATTGAGAATAAAAAGTTCAGGCAGAAAGAAGTGGATTACTGTTTTAGCGGTGTTGGAAATTACCGGATTGCCCTGAATGTGATCGATCTGCTATCCGGGGAGATCCTTTTTAATCAAGCCACCTACGACCTGGATATTGAAGATATCGAGCAGGTCTATATAACTTCGCCCGACACGGTATATGTAAATGACCCCATACAGTTAAGCGGTACCAGGACCTTTTTGAAGGATTTCACCATCGACCGGTATATCTGGAACATGGGTGACCATAATTGGGCCGCTGATACAGCGGTACAACACCGGTATTACAGGTCCGGCACCTATACCATCAAACTGGGTGTGGTGAATGATGCCGAACAGCCGGAGCAAATCCGGACAAACTGTGGATTCAAGAAGATTGTTGTTCTTCCCAGACGCGACAACCCCGTCGCCAGGGAGCATTAACCCAGTCCGGCTGCCCTTTTCAGGATGCTTGAAAAATGCATGATTGCCCCACCGGGGCATGAAGCCTGCCCCCTCAGCTATCTGCCGGATAACAGCCTGGAATTATCAACAGGGAAATCATTTTGTATTGTATTGTTTATAAGTATATTAGCGGAGATTTTTATTTAGCATGGTATTTGCGCTGACCAAGGGGGGAAAGTGCAATATGGTACTTTGATGAATTTTAATTATTTTCAGTACTCAAATGGCTAGGACTATTTTAATTATAATGTTACTGATTTTCTGTGGGTTGACCGGATACGCACAGCCTGTCCCTGCCTACGATGAGAACATTCCCTACCTGATGACCTTTGGTAATAAAGCAGAAAGATCATGGGGCGATGATGATTTCAGCCAGACATTTTTCTTCAGGCTTCCCAAAGAATATACCGACCCTTTTTATATACGGATCTGGGATCCGGATTGTGGAGGGGAACACGATGAGATAAACGGATCTTTTGATACTCGCACAACTTTTGAAATTTTCGGTGGTGAAAACTGCCATGCACCGGATGATGCTAAGGGCATCGATCCTGTGGGCGATTATAAAAGCGGGAACCTGCTGGCTTTCAAATCTTTCGGAAGTGAGCCAAGGTACGATAACAACTGGTATACCTTTGGACCCTTCAATCCGACGGAAGGGGAATGGCATGAATACTGGCAGGGATATATATTCAAAATCATCGTCGAAGGTGTGGAAGGAGACGATGGAAATATGTACCGGTTTTACCTGACCACCGATCCGGAAATCAACCGCGATGTGGAAGGCGGCAATGCTTTCGCTTACGAGTATTCCTTCAGAATGCACAATAACCCGGAGGAAGTATCACATATTTACCCATTTGTTGACGACCGTGCCATTTCGGTGAAGCAGTGGAACTGGGATTGGGACAATGACGGGATCATCCGCATCGTATCCGTGGCAAGAAAGGGGCAGTTGAGCAAGGTATCCGGCGACGATGAAGGCATCGAGGATACCTTTCAGATCCTGGAGGGAGAAAAGAACACTTCCCTTGACCTGCAGCTTCATAAACGGAAACACAATCCCTTGGTTAGGAACAACAACGTGGTGATCAATGTGAGGAACCAGTATAACGAAGTAATGCCTTTCTTTGTAATACCCATCGGTGGGGTACCCAGGTACAAGTATACCATCGGTGTTACCAAGAAATCTAATTAGCGGATCAAGTTCTGAACCATATGAAGCAATTCAAGGCCTTTATCCTGAGCTTCAGCCTGCTTTACCTGGTATCGGTTTGCCTGTATTCCCAGACCTATAAATTTCAGCAATACGGGATTGAAGATGGCATCTGCCATCCTTTTGTGTATACGGTGAACCAGGACGCCAACGGGTATCTCTGGCTGGGGACCGGCGAGGGGCTTTGCAGATTCGACGGGTTCGACTTCCAGGGAGACTTTCAGGCGGATTCCCTGCCTGCCGCACTCGTAAAGGAAAGCTTCAAGGATTCTCGTGGGAATCTCTGGTTCGGGCATAATGACGGAAGCATCACCCTTTATGACGGCAGGTCTTTTCATGTAATAGATCCGGGTGTTAAAATATCGAGCACGATCAACGGTATTTCGGAAGACCGGGAGGGCAGAATTGTTTTTGCCACCCAGAACCAGGGACTCCTCATCATTAACAGGGACCTCGAAGCCGTGGTCATCCAGAAACCTTTCAACAGGAAACTCATATCCTCCATTGCCATAAGCGGATCGGGACATTTACTTGTCGGGGCCTATGACGGACTGTACGTATGCACCTACGATTTTGCCTCCCCCGATACCATTTCATTTATTGGAAAGATCGCAGGGGCGCCCTATGCACAAATGACCGATATCGTGTACGATGAAGCCGGAGGCTTATACTGGATCGGTGCACAGGATGAAGGATTGTATTCACTGAAGCTGAACAGGGAAGATCCAATCAATTCCCTGATGACTAAAATCGGGAACAATCAGGTGCTGGCATACACCAGCGTGCTTTCCATCCTTGTTGATAATGAGGGATACCTCTGGTTGAGCACCCAGGGGGAAGGCGTTTATAAGCTGAGCGTGAACCGTATGGACATGGGCATTGAGGAACTGATCAACTTCAATGAGCATAACGGACTGGGCATACGTTATACCCGTGAGGTTTACCAGGACCTGGAAGGCAATATATGGATT
>CAZVLG010000084.1:0-1758 GCA_964627835.1 uncultured Bacteroides sp. | reverse complement strand
ATGGGTACCCTTTTCTGTATCAATTTTTCGGTGAAAAGCAGTCTCGTCTAAACTCCCGGCGAATGCCTCGAGCTTGCCGGGATCAATGCCCGCCTTTTCGAAATCCATGCCCGGAGAACAGACGGGCTCCTGTCCGGCAATAATAACAGCGGTAAAACCTACATCGAAAAAAGCAAAATTAAAGAAGGAGCACATGAATTCAGCCAGTTTTCCTGCCAGGTCAGCGGGTAATTTTATGCTCCGGTCGGCAATCCCGTTTTTCAGCGGGTCGAAGGCACCGGCAAGGTTGGCCGGAATATAGCTTATTACGTGGATAATGCTGTAACCCAGAACCATAAGCACCAGATACAGGATGGAAACCGGGATGATAATGGTTCCCCCTGCCTGCAGCACATAATGCAGCAGGTAGAAGATCAGCCAGAATACCGCTACCACACTGATCAGGTAAAAAAGGGAAAGTAATCTGCGTTGAATTCCGTACAGGACACTGAATGATTTTTGCCTGGCAAACATGTTCCTTAATTTGTCTCAAAAATAAGAAAAAGAAATCACTCCCCTTGGGGGAAACCTTTGGCCGGACTGCAGACAATCCTGAACCATCCAAATGATATTTTATCGGGTCCGGATTACTCCTCTTCCAGGTCTCTCAGCACGATACGCATGGTGGACATCTGGTCCAGGTCGAAACCCCTTGTCTGGTAGACCAGTCGACCATAGGAATCGAACAGGTAGTTACGGGGAACTTTTTTCTCAGCAAATTTGTCGTAATTCTTACGATCGGGATCCGCTGCAAAGGGAAGTATATAATTGCCTCTGTTCCTGAAATCCCTGACTTCCTCAGGTGTGTGTCCCCGGCCAACCGCAAGCAGCAGTCTCCTGTTGTCCTGGAATTCAGGCCAGATCTCCTCCTGGATATATTCCAGCATGTGTTTACAGTGTTTGCAGGGAATGATAAAGAAATTGAGCAGCAGGATGTGCCCTTTTTTGATGTGGTGAACCTGACCGTCTTCAATATTGGTAAACTCTACATCGGGCATCATATCCCCGTGAACCAGGTATGAAAAATCATCGAAGATCATATTCAATAATTTCCCGTTACTCAAATTACGGTTTTTCGCTCACAAACGGAAGGTATAGGTGTATTTTAACATAATCGTACGTGATGCAAGGGAAGGCCGGTGCGGTATCTCCCTGTGAAGGTCCGTGTTGGTCCCTTCGTCATACACCAGCCAGAGATCGTTGCCTTCCCGGGGATTGTAGCGGAAACGTACATTGGAACCGATGCTGTGGGTATCGCTGTTGTATTGAACAAAAGCGCTGATGGACAAGCGGGTATTGAACATAACAAGGGCCTTCAGTCTCCCGATATGGGAAATATACTTCTGGCTGCGTTCCGGAAGGTCTACATTGCTGTAGATATAGGCCCCGCTCAGCATGAGGGAGGATGAGATGCTCCAGCTGGGAATCATGGACAGGCTTGCCACACGCCCGTCGAAATATACTCCTGCGTAGCCTTGCATGTAGATCCAGGCAGGCCTGGTCATGGGTGTGGAAACGAAGCAGATGAACTGGGGAAAGGTATAATAGCCTGCCGGGACCTCGGCCTCATCCGACAGTTCAAAGGTTTCGAATACATTTTCGATCTGGTAGATCCCCCCGAAGCTGAACATCCAGAAATTCTTGAATTCAAAAAGGTAGTCAAGCTGATAAATTCCTGTTTCTCGTTTACCGCGGGTCATGCTGAAATAATCCTTTATG
>CAZVLG010000083.1:0-12572 GCA_964627835.1 uncultured Bacteroides sp. | reverse complement strand
TGACCCGTTCGAGGTCAAATTTTGACGCCCTGATCAGGTCTTCCACCTGCCACATGTACAGAATGAACTCGGCGATGTTTGTTTTTCTTTTTTGCTGTGCAATGATCATATACCATCCGCTGTTTATTCCCCGCGCAATTTATCAATAATACGCCTTTCTTTTTTGGTTGGCCTGCCGGATCCCTTATCCCTGGATATAAAAAACGTCTCCCTGATCTTTAGTTTATCCATTTCCTCCTGCGGGGTGATGTCTTCGATATATTCCTGAGCGGCCCTGGCCGACAGCCTTTTTTCAAGCAGTCCGAGGACCCTGTATGAATAGAGGACCGGGGGTTTCCTGACACTTACCACATCGCTGACCTTAAGGAGCCGGGAGGGCTTCACGGATTGCTCCCCTATCAGGACCTTTCCTTTCCTGCAGGCCTCGGTGGCCTGGCTCCTGGTCTTGAATATGCGGACGGCCCAGAGCCATTTGTCAACCCGGACCTCATGATCGGTCGGCATGTGCAAACTATTCCTTTACCTCAAGTATAAAACCTGTCCGGTGGATATTCGTGATATTGATCTTGGGATCGTCGGACAGGAATTTGCGCAGTTTCGTGATGTATACATCCATGCTGCGTCCCATGAAATAATCGTCTTCTCCCCAGATCATCTTCAGGGCAATCTCACGCCTGAGGATCTTGTTCATATTTATGCATAGCAGACGGAGGACTTCGGCTTCCTTTTTAGTCAGTCGTTTTTCTCCTTTGGGACCGGCAAGGACCTGGTTCGAATAATTAAAAGTATATGCACCCAGCTTGTAAATGCTCTCCAGCTCTCCATCCAGCAGGGAATGTCTTATCCTTCTCAAAATGGCCTCGATCCTCAGACTCAGTTCTTCCGTACTGAAAGGTTTGGTTATATAATCGTCTCCTCCTGCTTTAAAGCCCTTGATCCTGTCCTCCTTCATGGTCTTGGCGGTCAGAAATATAATGGGCACGAACTCATTGATCACACGGATCTCCTCGGCCAGTGTAAAACCGTCTTTAAAGGGCATCATCACGTCCAGGATGCAGATATCAAATCTGCCGTTCTTGAACAATTCCAATCCCGCGACCCCATCTTCCGCATGCTGGACACTATACCCGGACATACTGAGATAATCGGTGAGTACAAACGCAAGATTCTTATCATCCTCGACCAGTAGGATGTTTGCTTTGGGTTTCTTCTTCATGATGACATTAGCTGCCAGCTAATTTAAAGAAATTATATGGGTGTATCAAGAGGGAGGTAAACGTCGAAACGGCTTCCCCTGTTCGGCTCGCTTTTGACCTCGATGTTCCCGCCATGTGCATCGACCATGTTCTTCACATAATACAATCCAAGCCCAAAACCTTTGACATTATGTATGTCTCCGGTAGGGACCCTGTAAAACTTATCAAAAATATGGCGGGTAACCTCATGAGACATTCCGATACCGTTATCCTCAATGCTGAGGGTGATGCCATTGTTTTTATTCCAGGTAGAGATATTGATCCGGGTGCCATTGGAGGAATACTTGATGGCATTGTCAACAAGGTTTACTACGATATTCTTGACATGCAACTCATCGGCATGAAGCCTGAAATTTTCTGCATCAAGGTGGTACGTCACTGTGGAGTCTTCCTCACATTGCTCGAAACAGAGGTTCTGAACGGTGTTCCGCACGAGCTGATGCAGGTCGAATTCAGATTTGCTCAGGTTGAATTCCTCCCTGTCGAGGCGGGCCACCTGAAGAACCCTTTCGACCTGTGCGCGCATCCTGGTATTCTCATCGTAAATGATCCTGGAGTATTTTTTTATCCTGTCGGGGGAAGAAGATCCGGCACCCGAATGCAGCAAAACTTCGGCTGCAAGTGAGATGGTTGAGATGGGAGTCTTGAACTCATGGGTCATGTTGTTGATGAAATCATTTTTTATTTCGGATAATTTCTTCTGCTTGATAATGGTGTTGATGATGTAAAGAAACGTAAGGATTACAATGAGTATGAAAATCCCGCTTAACATCAGCCAGGCAGACATTTCCACGAGTACTTCCTTGCGCTGGGAGGGGAAGTACACCTCCAGGTGGAAATATTCCTCCTTCCAGAGGCAGGAGAGGCAGGCTTTGTGCGCCTTTTTCTTCATGTGCTTTGAGATCTGGAGCGTTGAAGCGTAGATTATGGAATCATTTGATGTTTTTACGATGGCATACTCAAAATCATTATCGAGCTTATGGTAATCGATGTACTTCCTGAGCAGCTTGTCCAGCAGGACCGTATCAATGACACTGAAAAAGGTAAGGTCTTCACATGCGGATTTCCTGACCGCCCGTTCCGAAAAAATAATATCCTTGTCATTGGCATCCACCAGCTCGTCGATCACCTCTTCAAGTGCCACATCTATGCGGTGATCGTGCTGTTTTTCGCCAAGTTTGACTGCATTCCATACCCAGAAGGATTGGGTGATGGTTAAACCGACCAGGGAAATGGAGGTAAACAGAATGATAATGATGATATGTGATCTTTGCATATAGATCCTGTAAGCGAGACAAAGATAAAGGATATAAGAACTGCCCTGGGTGCTTTAACAAATCTTTAACAGGCCTTATAAACAAAGGGATACAGAGGGGGCGGCCTATTATTTATTGTACAGGTTCATGGTTCGTTCGAGTCCCACACTGCCGAAGCTCAAAACGATCTCAGCGGCCGTGTGGATACGTTCATCCAGAGCGGATTTTTCATCTTCACTCCATTCCCCGAGCACATGGCTTACCTGCTGGCCGGGATGAAATGTGTCCCCGATACCAAACCTAAGCCTGGCATATTGCTGGGTGCCCAGGATCTGGTTGATATGTTCCAGCCCATTGTGTCCCCCGCTTCCCCCCGATGCCCTCAGGCGCAATCGGCCGAACGGAAGGGCAATATCATCGAGGACCACAAGCAGGCGTTCAATGGGTATTTTTTCTTTTTTGATCCAGTAGTGTAGCGCCCGCCCGCTCAGATTAACAAAGGTGGTCGGTTTGATGAGGAGGAAAGTGCGGCCCTTATGTTTAAGGCTGCACAAGTCCACAAGGCGTGCGGACTTAAATACGACACCGGACGCTTCTGCAAGTGCGTCCAGTATCATGAAACCTATATTATGACGTGTTCCGGAGTATTCTTCACCGATATTGCCGAGTCCAGCAATAAGATATTTCACTTGAATCCCTTTTTAATAAGGACCTTTATGGGTGAATGATTTAGATTCCTCTTCTGGTTTTGATTCCTCATCACCTGCAGTTCCTTCGGCATCCGTTTCTTCGCCGGCTTCTTCAAGTACTTCTTCCGCAGCTTCCTCCTCTTCGGGAACTGCTTCACGAAGCCCTTTAGCAATAAGCCTTGAAGATACTATGCCCGCAACCATGGCCCTGTTCGGATCGAGAATCTCAAGGTTTTCGTATTCCAGGTCCCCAACTTTCAGGCTGTCCCCAATTTCGAGCTCAGTCAGGTCAATATCCAGATGATCGGGCATATGCTCGATGAGTCCCCGGACCTTGAGAGAACGTCTGCGCTGCCTCAGTTTCCCTCCGGCGAGCAAGCCTGCCGAGTTGCCCGTTAGTTGAACAGGCAGGTTTAAGGTGACTTTTTTACCGGAAAAAACCTGTGCAAAGTCAACATGAAGTATATGATCGCTCACTGGATGGAACTGGATATCCTTCATTACCGCATCATATTTTTCTCCGTCAATATCCAGTTTAACCAGAAATACATTGGGTGTATAGATGAGGTGCTTAAATTGCTTCTCGGGCACGGCGAAGTTTACATTTTTTTCGCCGCCATACAGTATACAGGGTACGAGTTCCTGCTTTCTAAGATTCCTGGATTCTTGTTTACCGGTTCCCTTGCGCAGGGAAGCCTGGATTTCAAATGTTTTCATTCCAACAATTTTGTGGTGTTACTCAGAATTAGAGGGCGCTAATTCCCCATCACACCATTGTTTTATAATAACCCCTCAAAAACGAGCCGCAAATATAATATTTATTGGATAAAATTGGAACTGATGGACTCATAATTGTAAACTTTATTAATCACATCAGCAAAAAGTTCGGCAACGGAAATGATCCTGATCTTGGGACTCTGTTTTGGTACGGGTATGGTATCGGTCACGATGATCTCCTGAATATTTGATTTGTCGATGCGTTCAAAAGAATCACCGGACAGTACGGGGTGCGTGGCACATACCCTGACGGAACTGGCCCCTTCCCTGATCATCATGTCGGCTGCAAGACAGATGGTTCCTGCAGTATCGATCATGTCATCGACGATAACGACATCTTTTTTCTCAAGTTCGCCGATTATCTTGATGTCTTCCACCACGTTGGCCTTTTTCCGAAGCTTATACCCGATGACCATATCCGTATTCATAAAGCGTGAATATGCATTTGCCCTTTTGGTACCACCCATGTCGGGAGCGGCTATTGTCAGATTCTCCAATTCGAGGCTTTTCAGGTAGGGAACGAACAGAGAAGAGGCATACAGGTGGTCAACGGGGACATCAAAAAAGCCCTGAAGCTGGTCAGCGTGCAGGTCCATGGTCATCACCCTGTCAACTCCGGCGGCTGAAAGAAGGTTTGCGACGAGCTTGGCACCGATGGCAGCCCTGGGTTTGTCCTTCCGGTCCTGCCTGGCAAATCCAAAATAGGGCATTACCGCAACGATTTTATATGCGGAGGCTCGTTTGGCTGCATCGATCAGCAGCAACAATTCAAGCAGGTTGTCTGCAGGGGGGAAGGTTGACTGGATAATGAAGACCGTGCATCCCCTGACCGATTCCTCGTAATATGGCTGGAATTCCCCGTCGCTGAATCGCAGCACATTGGTCTTGCCTAACTCACTCCCAAAGGATTTGGCAATTTTTTCTGCCAGGTAATTGGACTGGGTGCCGGCAAAAAACTTAATGGGAGAATTGGGTCTCATTTTTATTCGTATTAATGGGTTTTACCAAATAAGCCAACGTATTGTTACCATAATATCCCTGCAATATATACCGAATGCATGAGATTTGCGTGGGTAAAGTTAAAACTTGTATTGCTTGGGACAAAAATAATTATTCTCCTTCCATGGTTTTATTTATGAAATCAAGGATTTCTTCACGCCCCGTGTTTTTCAGAGCCGAGGTCAGGAATATATCCGGCAGGGGTTCCCAGTTCTGGAGCAGGGTCTTTTTGTATTGCTCCAGGTTCCGGGACAACTGGCTTTTTGCAACTTTATCCGCCTTGGTGAATACCAGGGCAAACGGTGCCTGATTCTTGCCAAGGAACTGGAAAAATTCCCGGTCGGCCCTTTGCATTTCAAGGCGTATGTCAATCAGGAGAAAAAGGCAGACAAGACGTTCGCTTTTCAGGATATACTCCCGGATCATCCGGATCATTCTTTGCCTTTCCATTTCAGGCATTTTTGCATATCCATAGCCTGGAAGATCAACCAGGTACCATGAGTCATTTATAAGGAAATGGTTGATCAACTGGGTCTTTCCGGGTCTTCCAGAGATCCTGGCAAGTTTTGTCCGGTTGCAAAGCATATTGATAAGGGAAGATTTTCCAACGTTCGACCTTCCGGTAAAGGCGAACTCGGGGAGTGGTTCTGCGGGACAATCCTTCGCCCTGGTGCTGCTCTTGATAAAGGATACCTTTTTTATGATCAGCGGTTCCATGAAGGTCTACTTAATAAATATCTCCAACAACCGGGTCGAACCTGAAGGCCTGAGATGGATGTTTTTAAGGGAAGCAGGAATCAGCACTGTTTCGCCCTTCTCAAGGCTTACGGTGCCGGAATTGCCGTTTTCAATATCCGCCCTGCCCTGAACGCACATGTATATAATGAACGAATCTATTAAATTGAAGTCTTTTTCCACCGGCTGGTCAAAATAGATGATCCCGGTGCTGAACCAGGGTGAATCCACAACCGTGACCCGGTTGTTGATTCCATTCGGGTAAGTTATCCTGTATCGCTCCGGATCATCGTAAACAATGGCATCCAC
The DNA here is from genome assembly GCA_964627835.1 of uncultured Bacteroides sp. Taxonomy (GTDB): domain Bacteria; phylum Bacteroidota; class Bacteroidia; order Bacteroidales; family SM23-62; genus SM23-62. The sequence goes on along the minus strand of CAZVLG010000083.1, from coordinate 6,551 downwards.
TGCAAGATCGGTATGGAGTTCACGCCCCTTTCCGGATTTATCCAGGCGGTCCCAGTCATAAATCCTGTAGGTAATGTCAGATGTCTGCTGAATCTCGGCCAGCAATATGCCTGTCCCGATGGAATGAACCCGTCCGGCGGGCATAAAAAAGACATCCCCGGCTTTTACTTTTTCATAATTCAGGATTTCAGGCAGGGTCTTATTATTGAAATGTGCGAGGTAGGTTTCCTTGCTGATCACCTGCCTGAAACCTGAGATCAATTCGGCATCGTCCTCCGCATCAATGATGTACCACATTTCGTTCTTCCCGCATGCATTATGCCTTTCCCGTGCAAGCTGGTCGTCGGGATGCACCTGGATCGATAGGAGATCATTGGCATCGATGAATTTTATCAGGAGCGGGAACTTGAGACCGAACCTTGCAAAGATATGATCGCCCACCAGTTCTCCCATATACACCTCGATGATTTCCTGCAGGTTATTTCCTTTCAGGAATCCATTTTCCACTACGGATATTTTATCCTGAACCGCCGAAATCTCCCAGCTTTCCCCGCAGCTGTCCGTCGGGCATTTCTTGCCGAGCATATCACGCAGCCGGGTGCCTCCCCAAATGACATCTTTCAGGATAGGCTTAAACTTGATCGGGTAGAGCATATTCCCCATGAGAGCGGATCATTTTCTAATCGCAGTTTTAATTTGTATTTTGTTGCTAAGTTAGCAATTTTTAAACGACGAAATTATGCTGGTAGTTGGAATCGCCGGAGGTTCGGGCTGCGGGAAAACCACAGTGGTCAACAGAATCCTGGAAAGGCTCCCTGAAGATGGGGTGGCCATCCTGCCTCAGGATGCCTATTACAAGGACAACAGTCAGCTTGATCTGGAAACCCGGCAGGAGATCAATTTTGACCATCCAGACTCCCTTGAGTTCAGCCTTCTGATAGATCATCTCCTGCGGCTTAAGGCCGGTGAAACCATCCAGCGTCCAATATATACCTATATCACATGCACCCGATCGGCTGAGACCATAGCCCTGCACCCCAGGGAGGTCATTCTCCTGGATGGGATACTGATCTTTACCAATCAGGCACTGCGAGAACTGATCGATATCAAGGTTTTTGTCGATGCCGATGCAGATGACCGCCTGGGAAGGATTATCAACCGGGATTTGAGGGAGAGGGGACGGTCCGTAAACAAGGTCCTCGAGCGATATGCAAAGACCGTTAAGCCCATGCACCTTCAATTCATCGAACCGACCAAGAGATACGCCGACATTATAGTTCCCCAGGGAGGCAACAACACTGTTGCCATTGATATCCTGGCCACTACTATCCTGAATAAGCTGAATACCGGCAAGCCATGACAGACGCTCTGAAACTTGAGAACGTATTGTTCCTGGATATTGAAACAGTTCCCATGGTGGAATCCTTCACTCAGCTGAGTGAACGGCAGAAGAAGCTGTGGGAGGCACGGTCCTCGTATCTGAGAAAGGAGGGTGAGGAAGCTTCAGAAGCATGGTCGCGTGCAGGGCTCTTTGCGGAATTTGGCAGGATCATATGTATTTCCGCGGGAATTTTTTCCAGCCTCACGGAGCCCCGACGCTTTCGTATCAAGTCTTTTTACGGGGATGATGAAGCGAGGATCATCCGTGAATTCACGGAGCTCATCCGGAATTTCCGAAAAGGAAGGGAACTGCGACTCTGTGCCCATAACGGGAAAGAGTTTGATTTCCCGTTCATCGCCCGGAGAATAATCATACTGGGCGAGAAGCTTCCCGAGGCACTGAATATTGCAGGGAAGAAGCCCTGGGAGCTTAACTTCGTGGATACCCTGGAGTTATGGAAGTTCGGTGAGTACCGGAATTATACCTCGCTCGCCCTGCTTGCCGAGGTACTTGGCATTTCCAATCCGAAGGATGACCTGGATGGCAGCCAGGTTGCCGGAGTTTATTACGGGGAAAGGGACATTGAAAGGATAGCCCGGTATTGTGAAAAGGATGTGCTGGCAGTCGCCCAGGTCCTGCTAAGGCTGCGTGGTGAAAAGCTCATACCGGAAGAAAATGTCGAGATCATAGGAAATAGCGGATCGTCTTAATAAGAAGGGCAGGTTGCTCCACATGCAGCCAGTGTCCGGTATCCGGAATGGAGGTTATCCTTGCCATCGGGAAGATTTGCTGGATCACCAGGATATCGTCATCGCTTATGTAATCCGAGTTCTGTCCGCGTATAAACAGGACCGGGAATCCGGCGATTTCCTCCCCGCCGCTATACTTCGATGCATCCAATCCCCCGAGGACATTTGGCAGGTTCTCATACAGCACGGGAAGATTCAGCCTCCAGTGAAATCCATCTCCGGCATTCCCGGATACATTTTTCAGCAGGAAACCACGCACCCTTGCTGAATGGATGCTTTCGGACAGCTGCCGGTCCACATCCTTACGGCGCTTCACCAGGCCGAAGTCCACAGCCATCATAGCCTTCATGATCATACTGTGGGTCTGTGCCTGGCCGGATAGGTCTTCCGGTTCGTAGGCTGAAGGAGCAATGTCAATAACGATAAGCGCCTCAATCTTTTCAGGGTGGGATTCGGCCAGGAAGATTACTGTTTTCCCTCCCATGGAGTGCCCTACAAAGACCGCTTTTGGAATTTCAAGCAGATCCATGAATTCGATGAGATCGTCACGCATGGATGGGTAGTCGTGGATTTCACTATGGGGAGATCTTCCGTGGTTCCGCTGGTCGATAAGATAGACCGTATAGCGGTTGGCGAGCGCTTTGCCCACTGTCTGCCAGTTATCGGAAGAACCATACAGCCCATGGACGATTATCAGAGGGGGACCGGCACCCAGTTTTCTGTAAAAGAGTTTCATAATGCGGTTTGTATCCAGCGCGTGTGTGACATCGGGGACTCGGATGAGACATGTTATCGAAGCAGCCTGCGGTACATCTGGATGGCGTTTTCGAGGCCGTAATAAAGGGCATCGGAAATAAGGGCATGCCCGATCGATACTTCGAGCAGTCCGTTTACCTGTTCATTGAAATACCTGAGATTTTCAAGGCTGAGATCATGCCCGGCATTCAGTCCCAATCCCACTTCAAGGGCTCTCGCACCTGCCTCTGCAAATGGTGCCACGGCCCCGGATGGATCCAGCGGGTAATTCCGGGCATAGGGTTCGGTGTATAATTCTACCCGGTCGCAACCGGTTTCTGCGGCATTCTCAATGTTGACAAGGTTTGTGTCGATAAAGATGGAGGTCCGTATCCCATGCTGCTTAAGTTCGGTAATCACTTCCTGCAGGAATGCCTTGTGCTTGAGGGTATTCCAGCCTTCCGAGGAGGTAATGGCGTCCGGGGGATCCGGTACCAGGGTGACCTGGTCGGGGAGGACGGAAATCACAAGGTCGAGGAAAGAACGGGAAGGATATCCCTCTATATTGAATTCAGTTTTAATCAGCGGTTTGATATCCCTTACATCCTGGTAACGTATATGCCGTTCATCGGGACGGGGGTGCACCGTAATCCCTTCGGCACCGAACCGCTGGCAGTCAATGGCAGCCTTCCTTACATCCGGTATATTTCCTCCGCGTGCATTCCTCAGTGTGGCAATTTTATTTATATTTACACTTAATCTGGTCATTTTTTCCGGGGTTTCAGACAGGTTAATTTGAATGTAAAATTAAAAGTATTTTAGAAGAAGCAACAAAGCATTGCTGGCAAAAGATCTGATATCCGACGTCGTGCCTGCTCTGAAAACCTCTGATACCGGAGTGCAGGCCCTTTCCTGGATGGACATTTTCAGGATCTCCCACCTGCCCATTGTGAATAATCTGGAGTTCCTGGGATTGATATCCGACAAGGACATCTATGACCTGAATATGGCAGATGAACCGATCGGGAACCATAAATTATCCCTTTTCAGTCCCTACGTTATGGTGCACCAGCATATTTACGAGGTCATTGAGATCGTATCCAGGCTTGAATTGACGGTGGTCCCCGTTCTCGATGAAAACAAGCATTACCTGGGATTGATAACCCTTGGTGACCTGCTCCATATCTTTGCCAGCCTGTCCGCCCTGAAGCAGCCGGGCGGGATACTGGAGCTGGAGCTCAACATCAATGATTATTCCCTTACGGAGATCAGCCAGATCGTGGAAGGAAACGACGCCAGGATCCTCAGCCTCTATGTCTCCTCGCCCGAGGACTCGACGAAGATGACCATAACCCTGAAAGTCAGTACAACGGAAATCACATCCATTGTACAGACATTCAACCGTTATGACTATACCGTGAAAGCCTCTTATATGGAAAGCGATGAAATGGAAGATCTCTTACACAACCGCTTTGATGCATTTATGAAGTACCTGAGCATTTGAATGTGGCGACCCCGATCCCGACCGGTGGAAAGTATCACAAGATCCATGAAACAATAAAAACCAATACCAGTGAAAATAGCCATATACGGCAGGCCCGTGAGCATGGGATCCGAAGATAGCATTTCAAACCTCTTTGGCTTCCTGAAAAAGGAAGGTAAGGAGGTATTGATATACGGACCTTTCAGGGATTTCCTGGAATCGAAGCATATCCTTCAGACCGGTACCGGGGGATTATTCCATACCCACGATGATATCATGGGGAAGGCGGATCTGATGATCAGCCTTGGTGGTGACGGGACTTTTCTGGAAGCGGTCTCCATTGTGCAGGACTACGGCATACCCATCGTGGGGATCAATACCGGCCGGCTCGGCTTCCTGGCAGATATCCCTGCAGATCAGATTGAAACATCCCTCTCCGCCATATTCAAGCAGGATTATTCGGTCGAACACCGTTCCCTGGTCCAGCTTGAGCTCATCGGGGCTGACCTGGACGGATTTTGCTGTGCCTTGAATGAAGTGAGCGTTCAGAAACGGCATGCTTCCATGATCACCATTCATACTTATCTGGATGAGGTATACCTTAATTCATACTGGGCCGATGGACTGATCATCTCGACGCCGACCGGTTCAACAGCTTATTCCATGAGCGTGGGGGGTCCCATCCTGACCCCCGATTCAAGGAACTTTATCATCTCTCCGATGTCCCCGCATAACCTTACCATCCGTCCGCTGATCGTGCCCGATGGCAACAGCATCCGGATAGAAGTTGAGAGCCGGGATGATTCCTACCTGGTGACCCTTGATTCAAGAACCGAGATTATGGAAGGGAATGTAAAACTTCATCTGAAAAGGGCAGGTTTCACCATTCAAACCCTGAGGATAACAGGGGCAACGTTTTATAATACCTTGCGAAACAAACTCATGTGGGGCGTTGATAAAAGGAATTAATTTTTTACATTTGTTTTGAATACCCTGATTGGATGTCAAAGCGCATACTACCATATGTAATCCTGATCCTATTCTGTATCCCACACACAGGAAACGCCCAAAAATGGAAACTCAGGCGGTATGAGGGTTTGTTCGGGGTCGGTTTTTGCAATTATTTCGGGGATATCGGGGGTTCCGCAGAGAGCGAGAACTGGTTTGGCGTCAAGGACATTTCAATAAAAAGCACCCGGCCCACGTTATACCTGGGAGCAAGGTTTAAGATCAGGTCGAATGTATCGGTCAAAATGAACCTTGCATACGGATTCATTGCGGGAGACGATGAAGGGAGCAAGAACAACGACCGGGCATTCAAATTTTATTCCCATTTGTTCGAACCCAGTTTCCAGGCTGAGTATTCCCTGATATCGGAAGAACAGCGCAGGCGATCGGTTGCCATGTTCAATAAAAGGGGAATGATGAACAATTATTCCCAAATCAACTTATATTTGTATGCTGGAATCGGGGGGGTGTTTTTTAGTCCCAAGGTGAACGAGGCGATGGAGCTTTCCCCGAATTACGATCCTGACCATTCCAGGATGGGGATCGTTTTTCCGGCAGGCATTGGGCTTAAGTATGTGATCAGCGAGAAATGGTCGGTCGGTGCCGAATTTGGTGTCCGGTGGACCACAACGGATTATCTGGACGGATATACCTCGCCGTTCTCAAAGGCGAACGACCTATATTATTTCGGACATGTACACGGGATCTACAGAATCAGGACATCGAGGACGGGGGCACCGGTCCTTTTTTCAAGGAGGAGACAGTTATTCCTTTAGGTATTCTGGAGGAATCCTTATGTTCATCGTTCTGGTTTTTTCCTCTCCGCAGATTGCCTCAGGACAAAAGAAATCGGACATCGGGATCATTGGCGGAGCATCCTATTACCTAGGGGATATCAATCATTCCAGGCATTTTTATTCACCCTCTCCTGCCGGGGGTCTTCTGTTCCGGTATAACATCAATCCGAGGAATTCCATCCGGTTCAGCGGTATATATGCCATGCTGAAGGGTGATCCGGCCGACTTCGAACAGCCTTTTCCCAACACTACGGCCACAGCATTTAATACCAGCGTGGTTGATCTGGGACTTACCACCGAATTCAATTTCATGCCCTACGAGTCGACCAAGATCAGAAAAGACAGGTATTCACCCTATGTAACCGGGGGATTGGGATACACGATCGTACCGGGTGAAA
>CAZVLG010000082.1:0-3923 GCA_964627835.1 uncultured Bacteroides sp. | reverse complement strand
CTGGAGGGGGAATTTCGCCAGGGAACGGAAGATCATCCTTGCCGATGCCCAAACCAGCGGCGGTTTGCTGATCTCCCTGCCAGCCGGCGAGGCCGAAGATTACCTGTCAAAAGTGAATCAGGCAGGATGTTCGGATGCACGGATCATAGGAAAAATCATAACTCCTGCCGATCGGTCCATCATCGTTCAATAAACACCCGCAAACGTTAAATAACATAAAGCTAACATGGATCGTGTCCTGGTCGCAGGGTTTTTATTATTTCTGCGGGACAAATCGTCGAGGATGAACAGGGACTTTTCTATACTGAAGACAATGAGTTTTACAATGGCACATACTCCGAATATTTTGAGAATGGCACGGCAAGGGTAGTCATGAATTTTAAAAACGGTCTGCTTGATGGCGATTATATGCAATTTTTCGAGAATGGGCAGCTCCAGGAGCAACAATCCTATAAAAATGGGATGTTTGATGGCCGCTGGATCATATGGAATGACTCGGGAATCAAGATTGCCGAGGCGCATTACCGGAATGATAAAAAGCACGGTAAATGGTATATCTGGGACGATCAGGGGGTGTTAAAATTATGAAATGGAATACGACAGCGGTAAAAAGGCGGGTACCTGGATCGTATACGATGAGAACGGAAAGCTCAGCAAAACGAATACCTACGAGTAGAAAGATATTTTAAAGGAGTTGATATCAGGCCGGTTCAGACGATGGACCGGTTTTTTTTGGCACCATATTTGGGAACCTTCTTATGCAAACGCCTTCATTCGGCTCCTCGATCTTATTTGCTTTCTGCTGTGGGGGCATATTTGTAATTTTCTAATAATCAGTAAGTTGGAGTAAATCTCAAATGGAATTTTATTTTGTTTTTTAAAAAAAAGTGTTATTTTTACTTGACCATTACCTTGATCGTTTTGTGTGATTATCCAAAAACTTCGGCCATATGTCAAAAAAGTTATTTCACCCTTTGCCTGCTAAATTAGCTGCGATATTTCTTATTGCGGTTTTATTTTCAGGATGCGGATCTGACAAGCAAAAATCAGGATCAGGCGAGATTACGCTGGACGAGACAGAGCTTGATGCCGACCTTCTTGAAGATATCAGCTCTGCCAAACAGATTTTTTACAGCCTCCCTTCTCCCCTGGAAACAGCCATGCTGATTAAAAGCGCAGGAGCCACCTATAATGAAGAACTGCTTAATCCGACAGAAAACGCTTCCAGCTATACGACCAATAAAAGCATGGCCCTAAACCTGGGCATCTATACTACAGACCTGAGTTTTGCCAGTCTTTTTGACCAGACCCAGACATCCATCAATTACATGAATGCCGCTAAACAGATGGCAGACGGGCTTGGCATACTGGATGCCATTGACAACAATACTATTGAACGGCTGGAAGAGAACATCAACAACCGGGATAGAATCATGGACATCATCTCCGAAACCTTCATGAATTCAAGCTCCTTCCTTACAGACAACGAGCGGCCGGCCATTGCTTCCATCGTCCTGGTTGGCGGCTGGGTGGAAGGACTCTACCTCGCTTCGAACATGGTGGGTGACGCACCTATAGACGGCAACAAGCTCGTTGAGAGGATCGTTGACCAGAAGCTTTCCTTCAACATCGTTCTGAAATTACTTGAGGATAATAAGGACAATACGGATGTGGCTGGCATTATGGCTGAAATCAATGATCTTAAAACGACCTTCGATAAGATCACCATCACTACAACCAAGATCCAGGCCGTACCGGATGAAGAATCCAATGTAACGGTGCTGAAATCCGAGTCTACCATTGATATCACGCCGGAAGTTTTCAAGGAGTTGCAGGAGAAGATCAAAGTATTAAGAACAAACTTTATTTCATAAAAATCACCGCTCTATGAAAAAGCTTTTTCAGTTCACTGTTGCAATCGCTTTACTGACCCTGATACCAATGTCTGTAAATGCACAGTGTAAAGGATTTGCAAAAAAACTCTGTAAAGTTGAACTTTATCCATATACACATGATGGGAATTATCATGCAGCCATACTGACCGTCGGGGAAGAAGCTGAATTATACAAGACTTTTTACTCCGATACGGATTACAGGATATCAGTCTGCGGAACCGATGCCCTTCCGGAGATTGAGTTCAGGATCATTGATTCGGACCGGAATGTTCTTTATACGAACAAGGACAGGGATTATTCCAGGATCTGGGATTTTCGGCTGGAAGCAAGCCAGCAACTGAAAATCTTTGTTAAAGTGCCGGCTGCGGAAGGATTGCCTGAAGAAGCGGGAAGCGGTTGTGTGGCCATTATGTTTGGTTTCAAGGAAAAATAAAATACACTCACATTGTATTCAAAACCGGCCTGCCAGCCGGTTTTTTTTTCTCCTTTTGTAAATCTGCAGTGGTGACCGGTCCGGGTGAATGCAGTAATTATCCTGCCGGGAATTACTGAAGTTTCGGTTTCAGGAACTTTCCGGTATAGGAGTTTTCCTGTTTAATAAGTTCTTCCGGAGTTCCCGCAAATACAATTTCACCTCCTTTTTCCCCGCCTTCCGGTCCAAGATCTATTATCCAGTCAGCCGACTTTATGATTTCCAGGTTATGTTCAATAATGATCAGGCTGTGACCCTTTGCGAGCAGCTCATTGAATGCCTCGAGCAGCTTACGGATATCATGAAAATGCAGTCCCGTGGTAGGCTCATCGAACAAAAACAGCAGGTGCTTGCCACTGCCTTCTCTGGAAAGAAAAGAAGCAAGCTTTACACGCTGGCTTTCTCCGCCGCTCAGGGTGCTTGAGGATTGGCCTAGCTTAATATATCCCAGTCCCACATCAGCCAACGGCTTCAGGCGTTCGATAATTCTTTTTTCCAGGCTTCCTCTCCCCTGTTCACCAAAGAATTCAATGGCTTCATTAACAGTAAGTTCAAGTATTTCGTAAATGTTTTTGTCCCGGTACCTTACTTCAAGGATGTCATCCTTGAACCTCTTTCCATGGCAGCTGTCGCATACAAGAGAAACATCCGCCATAAACTGCATCTCAACCTTGATCACTCCTTCCCCCTGGCATTCTTCGCATCGACCCCCATCAATATTGAAAGAGAAATGGGAAGCTTTATAACCCTGGATTGCAGAGGCCTGTTGCTCTGCATACAGCTTTCTGATCTCATCGTATGCCTTCAGGTAAGTTACAGGGTTGGAGCGGGAAGATTTACCGATCGGATTCTGATCCACCAGCTCTACCCCGTCCAGCAAATGAAAATCTCCACCCAGCAAATCATGATCACCGGGCTTGTCCCCATGAACCCCGAATTTCTTGAGTATGGCGGGGTGCAGTATATCCTTTATAAGGGAGGACTTCCCGGACCCGCTGACACCGGTCACCACCGTCATGGTGTTCAGGGGAAAACGCACATGGATCCCCTTAAGGTTGTTCTGCCTGGCGCCTGATAATTCAATGTAATGGTTCCATTTCCGGCGCTTCCCGGCAATTTCAATCTTCTCAAGATCAAGCAGGTATTTCGCCGTAAGGCTATCTATGCCTGAGTCAAGTTCCGCGACGGGCCCCTGGTAGATCACCTCGCCGCCCAGGCGTCCTGCCATGGGTCCCATGTCAATGATCTGATCAGCTGAGCGGATGATTTCCTCATCATGTTCCACCACAATCAAGGTATTGCCAAGTCTTTCAAGATTTTTTAATACTCCGATCAGCAGATTTGTATCCCTGGGATGCAGTCCAATGCTTGGCTCGTCCAGTATATATAGCGAACCAACCAGGCTGCTGCCAAGGGAGGTTGCCAGATTGATCCTTTGGGATTCCCCTCCTGAGAGAGTTGAGGAGAGCCGGTTCAATGTCAGGTATCCGAGTCCAACCTGGACCAGGTATCCGATACGGTTGTGCAACTCCCTGAGGATCCTTCCGGCCACTTCA
>CAZVLG010000081.1:0-2156 GCA_964627835.1 uncultured Bacteroides sp. | reverse complement strand
ATCGGTGAGGAGGAATTCAAGCAATTCGGGCTTCCCTATTTCACCAGGATATTCGAGGCGGAAAACAAGATCAAGATGCTCCACAACGACGCCGATTGTGCCGTTTCCCTGAAGTACTACCCGGAGATGGGAGTGAATCTTTTCAATATGGGTTTCGATTATGATCTGAATGAATTGAAGACCATCACAAACAATAAAATCACCATGCTGGGGAATATCCCCCCGAGGGATGTCCTGGCCAATGGGACCCATTCACAAATAGCTGATGCAGTCAGTAAATTGATCGGGGGATTGAAGGACCGTTCAAAGGTCATTCTCTCCTGCGGGGGAGGGATGCCTCCGGATGTGTCGACCGAAAATATTTCCGTTTTCCTGGATACGGTCCGCTCATCCAGGGTTCTGAGAGAAGCATGAGTTTTACCGGGCTGTCTTTTATTCTCAAAACTTAACCCATTGTTATAATCCTTACATACCAAAGAATGCAATCGGTTGCAAAGTTTTGTTATTTTTACCGGCAGGAAGCATTATTTTAATTGAACAATTATAAATACGAACCGGATTGCCATGAGATTAGTGATACTAACTTTACTCCCAATGCTGGTATGGGGGGGACAGGTGGATGCCCAGATTGCCGCAGGAAAATGTAAGTTTCTCGGAAACATCATCCGGAGCTATGCCGAGGTTCCTGAAAATTTCAACCTCTACTGGAACAAGGTTACTCCCGAGAATGCAGGTAAATGGGGAAGTGTTGAGGGCACCAGGAACAGCATGCAATGGGCAAATCTGGACCGGGCGTATAACCATGCGAAAAACAGCGGATTCCCGTTCAAACAGCATACGCTTGTCTGGGGAAGCCAGCAGCCCGGCTGGATCGGCGGGGATTCACAGGCAACCCAGCGGGCTGAAGTGGAGGAGTGGATCCGCCTTTTCGGGGAACGATATCCCGCCACGGACTTCATTGATGTAGTGAACGAGCCCCTGCATGCCCCTCCTGTTTACAGCGCTGCCCTAGGTGGTGCCGGGAAAACGGGTTGGGACTGGGTCGTATGGTCCTTCAAAAAGGCAAGGGAATACTGTCCGTCTGCCAAACTGCATATCAACGATTACGGCATTATCGGGAGCAATTCCGCTACCACCCAGTACCTCGAGATCATCGAGATCCTGCTCGACAGCAATTTAATAGACGGTATCGGGGTGCAGGGACATGGACTCGAGGGTGCCGATACTGCCAACCTGAGAGCCAACCTGGACCGCCTGGCAGCAACCGGACTCCCCATTTACATCACCGAATACGATGTGGATAATTCCAATGACCAGCAGCAGTATCAGACGTACTTTAAGCAATTCCCGCTTTTCTGGGAACATCCTTCCGTTGCCGGGGTTACGCTCTGGGGGTATATCCAGAACCAGATATGGAGGACCAGCGCCTACCTGGTCCGCTCGGACGGATCGGAGCGCCCCGCCCTGCCCTGGCTCAGGTCATATGTTATGACAAACTTCGATATTCCCTGCTTTCCAACGGCGGTCGAGGGGACTTCTACGGTGCCCTACATGGATGCCCGCCTGTATCCCAACCCGGTTTCAGGCGGAATGCTTACCATACAGCCGGAAGAAGGCATTACCCGTGCCAGGCTCCTGGACATAAACGGCCGGCTGATCCGGGACATCCCCCTGAAGGGTGAGCCCCGCTTGAGTATACAGTTGGATGTCCCGGCCGGAATATACCTTATGCAGTTTCAGAAAGAATCTGCCATTATCGTTGAGAAGCTGATCGTCCAGTAGCCCTTCAAGGTTGAGGAACCAGGCCGCGAGCATTTTATCTGTACCCGGGCATCCCGAGGGGGTGTATATCAATGCAGGCTGATCCGGGCGCTGATTACATCCGTGCAGGCAGGCACGTTTCCCCTGCCCGGCTGTGCGCCTCCTGCGAACAGCTCATACCGGCCTTTTTGAATCTGCCTTTCACCCGCATCGTCGTATACAAAGTATGCAGCGGGAGGGAGGGAGAAATCTACGGTTTTAATTTCTCCAGGTGCCAGGTGTATCCTTTTAAACCCAACCAGTGAATGGATGGGTACAGGCACTTTCGCATCCAGATTCTTAAGATAAAGCTGTACCACTTCGTCTCCTGCCATGCTTCCTGTATTTTCCACGCT
>CAZVLG010000080.1:0-4359 GCA_964627835.1 uncultured Bacteroides sp. | reverse complement strand
AGCGCCGCCAGCGGCTGCCCGCGGCGCTGGATGAGCACGGACGGCATGGTGGTTTTCCAGAGGACCAGGAACCTTTCCTGTTTTACCCCCCTGTCGTTCCGCCTGGCCCTTTCCCTGAACTGGTCCTGGACAAGTCCCGCGAATTCTATGCTCTGGTGTGAATAGGTTTTCTGCAACAGGTTGAAAATGATGTAGGATTCGGCGGAGTTCGGATCGAAGCCCTCATAGTTGGTGGTGTAATCCTCTTCCAGGGTGATCACGGAATTCTCCTTCATGGCTACCTGCAGGTTGCGTTCATCCCCGGAGATCCCCAGGGTAAATGTTTCCGCCCCATAGGTTTTCGGGTTGGTCCACCAGTTGGCGTGCACGGATATGAAAAGATCCGCATTGTTCCGGTTGGCGATATCTGCCCTTTCATGCAGTTCGATGAATTCATCGGTCTTGCGGGTATAGATCACTTTGACACCGGGGATGTTCTTTTCAATGTATTCTCCCAGTTTGAGGGTGATCGCCAGGACGATGTCCTTTTCCTTAGCCCTGGCACCCATACCACCTGGATCATGTCCACCGTGCCCGGCATCCAGTACCACAACATCCAGTTTGTCTCCGGGCTCATCCGTGGCATGGAGAAAAGGGACCGTAATTATACCAAACCCGAATATAAGAATCGAGTGTAAAAACCGTTTAATCAACAGTGCTCTGAGCCTTTGGTTTCCCATCAAATCTCGATTAATTTGATTAGTTTTAAAGGTTTTATTAAAACGCGATCTGTACAAAATTAGCATATATAAGTTGTATACAAAACGGCTGCATTTGCTTTTATTTTTACTCCTTTTTTCCGCGACCAGTTTCAGGGGATTTGCACAAATTACAGCCGCAGATACGGATACCACAGGGATGGTATCCGACAGTTCCTTTATGGAAGATTCCATAGTCGTGCCGTTTATTTCCTACGACACCCTTCCCGGGCTGCGGGGTGATTCCCTGGTTGGCCGTCCGGCCGCAAGATCCGACAGCCTGCATGATAAGGGAAAAGTACAGGCTGTTGACTCCCCCGTCCATTATTCATCTCTCGATTCCATCGTCTATTCCCTGACGGAACAAAAAGTATACCTTTTTAACACCGGGCAGATCGAATATAAGACCATTACCCTGAAGGCCGATTACATCGAGTTCAATATGGGGAATGAAGCCGTATTTGCCACCGGTATTATCGACAGCCTGGGCAGCGAGATCGGCAAGCCCGAGTTTTCAGAGGGATCGGAATCCTTCCAGGCCAGGAAGATTTCCTATAATTTCAGGACCAAAAAGGGGATCATCACCGATATTTTTACCGAGCAGGAGGGGGGGTACCTGCACAGTGAAACTACCAAGCGTCATCCCAATGGCCATATCCATATGAAGCACGGGAAATACACCACCTGTGATGCACCCCACCCGCATTACTACATTGCACTCACCAAGGCCATATCCATTCCGAATGATAAGATCATTTCAGGTCCGGCATACATTGTGCTTGAGGACGTCCCCCTGCCCCTTGGGATTCCGTTTGGATTCTTTCCGGCCAACAAGATCAACCAGTCCGGGTTTCTATTGCCAACGTATGGGGAAGAAGAGCGGAGGGGGTTCTATTTACGGAACGGAGGATTTTATTTTGCGCTCAGCCAGTATTTTGACCTTACCCTGACTGGGGATATATATACCAATGGGACCTGGGGCATCCGGACCCGCAGCAATTACAAGAAGAACTATAAATTCAACGGGAGTTTTGGATTCAACTACATTGAAAATATAAGCGGTGAGCAGGGACTCGAAAACTACCAGAAAACCAAAAACTATGCAGTCCTCTGGTCACACGCCCAGGACCAGAGGGCAAATCCAAACAGGAGTTTCCGCGCCAGCGTTGACTTCAGCTCAACTTCTTATGATCAGAACAATCAACGGAACATAAACAATGTGCTTCGAAGCACGAAACGTTCCAGCATATCCTATTCCAGGGTATGGCCGAATTCCCCGTTCAACCTTTCCGCAAGTGTAGATGCCACACAGAACAGCCTGACCAGGTCGGTCGACATGAACCTTCCCTCGATGAATTTCAATATGAACCGACTGTATCCGCTTAAACGGCGGAATGCCACCGGGAGTCCCAGATGGTATGAAAAACTGACGGTCAGTTATTCGGCTACCCTTGCCAACAAGCTGAGTGCCCAGGAAGACTCCCTGTTCACAACCACCGAGTTTTCAGATTTCGATAACGCATACCAGCATTCCATCCCGGTGAGCCTGCCTGTAAATTTCCTGAACTATTTTACCTTTTCACCGAACATAAGATACAATGGAGTGATCTTCACAAAAGCCATTCATCCCCGCTATTTTGATGGATCGGAGAATCCGAGCGGCAGCATGAATGATACACTCATCGTCGACACCATCCCGGAATTCAATTATGCGCATGCCATTGTTCCGAACCTGTCGCTGAGCTTTACTCCGAAGATATACGGGATGTACCAGTTCCGGGAAAAATCACGTGTGGAGGCAATCCGGCATGTATTATCGCCTGGTGCCAGTCTGAGCTTTACACCGGACATGAAAGGAATTGTGCCGGATTATTACCGGGAGGTGGTGGTTGATTCACTGGGGAAGACCCGCGTTTACCCCAAATACGATGAATCCATTTACCGGTCACCCGTGCCTTCCGGCAGGCAGGGTTCCCTGGCACTGAGCCTTAAGAACACCCTTGAGATGAAACTGAAATCCCGTTCCGATACCATTGAGGAATTCACCAAGGTAAAGATCCTTGATAACCTGAATTTCACAAGCAACTATAACATTTTCAAGGATTCCATCAAATGGACACCCATCCGCATGACAGGAAATACAGCTTTCTTCAAGCGAAAAGTCAGTTTCCGCTTCGGAGGCACGTTTAATCCCTATGCTTATTACACCGATAAATCAGGCCGGCAATATGATATAGATCGTGCTTATTTCAAAACCGATAAGAAATTATTCAGGATTACCAGTCTTGATTTTTCGATCGGAATGAATTTCAGTTCAAAACAAGGCAGCCGGGATGGCCAGGAAGGACAGCTTGAACTGGAAAATGACCCAACGGCCCGACTGATCGACCCTACAGGATTTGATCCGATTGCCTATGGTGCTTACGTGGATTTTGAGATTCCCTGGTCCTTCGGCCTGGATTATAATTTCCGCTATACTAAGCCCTATGATGACTACAAGATCATTCAATCCATTCGGGTACGGGGCGACTTCAGCCTGACCCCGAAATGGAAGATCGGATTAAATTCAGGCTACGACTTCAAGACCAAAAAGATCACGACCACCAATATGAGCATCTATCGTGATCTTCATTGCTGGGAAATGCGTGTCAGCATGGTACCTTTCGGCAAATACCGAAGTTATTCATTCCAGATCAATATTAAATCAGCCATCCTGAGAGATATCCAATATGAGAAGGGAGACACCTGGTATGATAACTTCTAAATTATAAACTATGAAAAAAATAATTAACACCGACAAGGCTCCCCGTGCGGTAGGCCCCTACAGCCAGGCCATTGATAAAGATGGTATGCTGTTCATCTCCGGGCAGATATGCCTGGATGCCTCCACAGGCAAACTTGTTGCTGGCGGGATCCGGGAACAAACCCTTCAGGTCCTGAAAAACATTGATTGCATCCTTACAACTGCGGGTTATTCAAAAAGGGATGTTGTTAAATGCACCTGCTTTTTAAGCAACATGGATCATTTTCAGGACATGAACGCGGTTTATGCAGAGTATTTTGACCAGGACCCTCCTGCCAGGGCAGCCTTCCAGGTTGGCAGGCTTCCCCTGGATGTACTCGTTGAGATTGATGCGATCGCGGTCAAATAAAAAATCCGGAGATCTTTCGGTCCCCGGATTTTCCATCAAGGTTTTGCAGGGTAATCCTATTCTGCAATTATTTCAAATGGTATTTCGACCATGACTTCCTTGTGCAACTTGACACTGGCCGTATAATTACCAACTTCTTTTATCAGTTCCTCTTTGATCGTGATGTCCTTGCGGTCAATCTCGAAGCCTTCTTCCTTAAGCGATTCAGCGATCTGGATGGTATTTACGGAACCGAAGATCTTTCCTTTTGTACTTGTTTTGGCACCGATGGTCAGTTTCAGGTCCTTCATCTTCTCAGCAACCGCCTCCGCTTCCTGCTTGATCTGTTCTTCCTTGTGTGCACGCTGGTTGAGGATTTCCTTATGCATCTTTTTGACGGAAGGGGTGGCATTCACCGCAAGTCCCTTGGGGATCAAATAATTTCTTGCATAGCCATCCTTAACCGTAATGATGTCATCCTTGTGCCCGAG
>CAZVLG010000079.1:0-2120 GCA_964627835.1 uncultured Bacteroides sp. | reverse complement strand
AAGCCGGTATTAATCATTTCCCACAACAAGACTCTAGCTGCACAGCTTTACCAGGAATTCAAGGAGTTCTTCCCGAACAACGCTGTCCATTACTTTGTTTCCTATTACGATTATTACCAGCCGGAAGCCTACCTCCCCGTGACGGATACCTACATTGAAAAAGACCTGTCCATCAACGACGAGATCGAGAAACTCCGCCTGAGCACCACTTCATCCCTCTTGTCCGGCCGCAAGGATGTGATCGTGGTCTCCTCGGTCTCCTGCCTCTACGGTATCGGCAACCCGGATGATTTTTATTCCAATACCATCCGCATCGAAAAGGGACAGAACCTGGTCAGGAATGCCTTCCTGAGGCGCCTGGTCGACAGCATGTATGCCCGAAACGTGACGGAGTTCAAAAAGGGCACGTTTCGCGTCCGCGGCGATCATGTGGATGTCTACCTTGCATACTCGGATCTCGGATACCGGTTTGTTTTCTGGGGCGAAGAGATCGAAGAAATCGAATCCTTCGACCCGGTCAACGGGAATACCCTGGAAAAGATGGACCGGGCCATCATCTACCCGGCAAATATTTTCGTAACGACCAAATGGAGGATGCAGGAGGCCATCCGGCAGATCGAGGAGGACCTTGTCAAACAGGTGGACTTTTTCAAGGACATCGGGAAAGACCTTGAGGCACGCCGCATCAATGAAAGGGTGAATTACGACCTGGAAATGATCCGGGAACTGGGTCATTGTCCCGGCATCGAAAACTACTCCCGCTATTTCGACGGGCGCCCGGCCGGCACCAGGCCCTTCTGCCTGCTGGATTATTTCCCGGAGGATTTCCTGGCCATCGTGGACGAAAGCCATGCCACCCTTCCCCAGGTAAGAGCGATGCATGGTGGCGACCATTCCAGGAAACAGAACCTGGTGGAATACGGGTTCCGCCTCCCGGCGGCGGTGGACAACCGCCCCCTGAAATTCGAGGAATTCGAAGAGCTGGTCAACCAGGTTATCTATGTCAGCGCCACTCCCGGCGATTACGAGCTGGATAAATGCGAAGGTGTGATCGTGGAGCAGTTGATCCGTCCCACGGGACTGATCGATCCACCCATCGAGGTCCTGCCCAGCATTAATCAGATCGACCACCTGATCGGTCAGATCCGCCAGCGGGCGGATCGCGATGAACGCACACTGGTGACCACCCTGACCAAACGTATGGCAGAGGAACTCACAAAATACCTGGCAAGGATCAACATCCGCTGCCGCTACATACATTCGGACATCGATACCCTGGAACGGGTAGAGATCATGGATGGGCTCCGAAGGGGTACCTTTGACGTGCTGATCGGTGTGAACCTGCTCCGGGAGGGACTGGACCTTCCGGAGGTATCCCTGGTGGCCATCCTGGATGCGGACAAGGAAGGATTCCTGCGCTCCGCACGCTCCCTTACCCAGACATCCGGACGGGCAGCCCGGAACCTGAACGGCAAAGTGCTGATGTACGCCGACAGGATCACCGACTCTATGCAGCATACCATTGACGAGACTAACCGTCGAAGGGAAAAACAACTGAAATACAACGAGGAAAACCAGATCACCCCCCAGCAGATCATTAAGGCCACGAAATCCATTATGGGCCGGCCGGTCTCGCAGATCACCGGGGAAAAGTATTACGTTGAACCAACCGAGACCGACCTGGCCGCCGATCCCCTGATCCAGTACATGGACCAGGACGCGCTGAAAAAGACCATTGATAAAACGAAGCGCGCCATGGAAAAAGCCGCCCGCGAGCTCGATTTCATCGAAGCTGCCCGGCTCCGGGATGAACTTTACAAGCTACAGCAACACCTCGATAAACTCCAATAGGGGCTCGGGTAATACTGAACCACCGCTGCTTTTTGCCTCCGGCAAAAAAAAGGCGGTTTGTTCAGCATTGCCACTCGCGTGCAGGCAGGAATAAAGCAGGGCGGCTTTTTGACGTGCTTCGGAGGGGGTATCCAATGAGCCGTCTGACTTCACGAAGTTAAGTAACGACGAATGGATACCCCCGGAGAACCAGACAAGGCGCCTGACACCGCGAAGCTGTGTAGCGCCGGTGCCACAGAGATTCGACGGGGTGCTGAACGAGGCGCCTG
>CAZVLG010000078.1:0-2898 GCA_964627835.1 uncultured Bacteroides sp. | reverse complement strand
TCCGGAAGATATTTCATGGTCATTAAGCTCTTTCAGATCTGCATTGGTAAACTGGGTTATATCCATCATATCAGATCTGAGACCATCCAGCATAATAAGCTTTGGCATTGCCTCCTGCAAGGATATGATTGCACCATTGCTTGAAACAAGAGCATCAATGGTTGAGTTGTAGTGCTGATCAGGGGTAATCCGGTCACCGGCCTGCCTGTTGAAAAATTCCTCGGTGCATCCTGTGATGGCTAAAAGCACCGTGGCAATTACGACCGGAAGATATAAATTAGGCCTCGCTATAATTTTCATTCTATAAAGTTTTACCTGTTATAAATCTAGTTTTAAGCCAAGAATGAATGAACTGGTCTGTGGAATCATACCGTAGTCAACGCCCATGTAGAAGGGACTGTTATAAAAAATGAATTCAGGATCATAACCGGTATAATTGGTCAGGGTAAACAGGTTTGTAGCCGTCGCATAAACGATGATTTCCCTGAAAAGGCCGGCTTTTGATGGCAAACTGTAACTGAGTGTAAGTTGATTCAAGCGCAGGTAAGAGCCATCTTCAATCCACCTGTCGGAAAATACGGTATTCCCGGCAGGATCCCCAATGCTGATTCTTGGCATGCCTGCGCTGGCATTGTTTACTGTCCACCTATCCAGAACTGTTGCCGACTGGTTCTTGAAGGTACTCATGGATTCGTTTCTGAATCTTACATAATTGAACACATCATTGCCCACGGAATAGGTGAAATGAGCGTATAATTCAAACCTTTTATAAGAGAAACCGGTGAACATACCTCCGAAGAGATCCGGATTTGGATCACCAATGATCGTTTTGTCGGCATCGTCAATGATGTTATTAGCATCAAAATCAACATATTTCATATCTCCGGCCTGCATGGAAACGCCATTCGGACCGATCCATGTTCCGGCTTCCGAAGCTGAAATAATTCCGTCGGTTTTATAGCCGTAATAGGCATTGATCGGATTTCCTTCAGAGGTGATAAATTCCGCTCCCGGGATGGAAGTTATTATATGCTCTGTTCCCGGGTTGAGGAAATCCAGGTTTTCGACGCTGGTGACTGCTTTACTAAGTGTTCCGCCAAGGGTCCACACAAAATCCCCGGCCCGAACACGGGTGTCCGCACCAATTTCATACCCGTTGACGCCAAGTTTTCCACCGTTGTCAAAATAGGTGGTAAACCCGAAGCTGGCAGGCAGTTCCTGCGGGATGATAAGATTATTCACCTTGGATTTAAAATAATCCGCATGCAGATTCAAGGACTGTCTGAAAAGAGAGAGGTCAAGTCCGGCGTTAAGCGTGTTCTTCCTTTCCAATTCAAGGTTTTCGTTTGGGATAACTTCTCTTGTAAGCACACCGTTTGCATTCAACCTGCGATCAATATAATAGAGCTTGGAATAATCATATACCGTGCTAAACAAATTCCCGCTCTGTGAATAGGACCCTCTAAGCTTCAAATCATCAAGCCAGCGTACCTGGTTCAGGAAGTTTTCCGAGGAAAGACGCCAGGCGGCTCCAAACGATGGATAGAGATTGTATCTGTTCTTTTGATTGGTAACGGAACTGGCGTCATATGACAGGTTTGCGTTTAGAAAATATCTGTTCCTGAAATCGTACTTAAAATCTCCGAAAAATGAAATCCAGACCAATTCACGGTTATCCCCTGTGGTAGTTCGAAGGAAGCTGAATTGTGATCCATCCCCAAGATTTTTAAAATCATCGGAAGGGGTGTTCAGGTCCAGGCTTTTGTCGTATTTGTAACTGTTTGATAAGTACCTGAATCCACCGTTAGCAAGGAAATTGTGACCGGAGGCAGTTGTGTTGGAATAGGTGAGTGCCGTATGATTTTGAGTGGAACGATATTCAATGACAAAATCTCCGGGACTGTTATAGGCTGAGTCGACCTGTACGATTCCAAGATCTGGAAGAAAAATGTTTTCCTTGGCATTATTGAAATTAATGCCTACGATGGTGGAAAGATTAAAATGTTCATTAAACTGGTAATCAGCCCTTAAGGAACTGAGAAAATGGTAATTACGATCATCCCCCTGGGCATTGGCCACAATGGCGGACGGGTTGCTTACGTCAAATACACCAACATCATCCAAATAGGTCAGATTTTCTCCTGTATTGACATCTCTGGCGAGGGGAGCCATGATTGGCGGTTTTAATCCTGCTGAAAGGATAGGATTTTTCCAGTCACTGGTTCCGTGGTTGGCCACTCGGCTGTCAGCAAGAGATAATTTGACATTCGGGGTCATTGAAAACCGCTTGGTTATGTTTACCCTTCCGTTGATCCGCAGATTGAATCGGGTATATCTCGCATCATTATAAACACTGTTGTGAGCCAGGTACCCGGTCGAAATATTATAGGTTGCGATATCATCACCTCCTTTAATGAAAAAGTGAAATTTGGAAACCGCAGCCGGCTTGAATATTTCATCCTGCCAATCGGTGCTATTATTATATTTGTAATAATCTTCCACAGAGGCATCTCCGTTTAACCAGGGTATCAGTGCATCTATATCCGACTGACTCAAACCCTCCGACATCAAGGCATCTGTCAAATATGATCTGAACTGTGTAGCGTCCAGAAGAGGCTGGTTTTTAGGTACAAGGGTTATCCCTCCATAGGCAGAGAATTTGATGACCGTACTTGCTTCCACTTTCTGTTCGGTATTGAGATAAATAATCCCATTGGAACTGGCCGATCCCAGGTAGGAATTCCCATCCCTCAGCAGGGAAATATCATAGATATCATCAATATCGATTACATCAAAAGCATTGAGGGAAAATCCTTCCATGAGACTTTGCCTGGCATAGGCATATTCATGGATCATGCCGTCAATGAAAAGCAGGGGTTCCGTATCGGCGTAAAGGGA
>CAZVLG010000077.1:0-10719 GCA_964627835.1 uncultured Bacteroides sp. | reverse complement strand
ATGCCATCGGCCCGGTCCCCGTCCGAGAACCTGGAAGCCAGCTTCTGGGGGGAGAAAAAATCCTTGATCCCGGCAAGCGTCGCCACAACCGGGTTTGTAAATCGTCCTTCAGCCATAATCCTGGCAAATAAAATAAAAAATATGATCTCACAACAGGCGGATGCTGATTTATGTTATGGTTTAAGTTATATATGATTGTTAGCTTGAACCGGAAATCTAATACGGGTTTTGGCGGAGCCGGAATCAGTACATACGGGCAGAGAAGAAAAGATTGCTAATTTAGAGATCTCGTAAAGTATCAGGCATGAGAAAATTTCAGGTGGGGATGCTTAAAGCGCAAGGGTGGAGCCGGACCTGGTTTGCGGTATCATTCATTGCCATCCTGTTTTCGGGAACCGCGGCGGGACAGATCATATTGAACGAGGTCTGCAATTCCAACTACGATGTCATTCATGATGAGTACGGCGAATATGCGGACTGGATCGAGCTTAAGAATACGGATTCGGTTCCGGTCAATCTTGCAGGATATTGCCTGGGGGATGATGCGGGCAACCTCGCCCCGTGGTGCTTTCCGGAATATCTGATGGCACCCGGCGAGCACCTGTTCCTGTTTGCTTCCGGGAAGGATATTGGCTCCTCCCCGGTTTATTGGGAGACCGTCATCGACCAGGGGGATGAATGGACATACATCCTGCCGGGTGCAGGAACCCCCGCGGACTGGATCGAAGCAGATTTCAACGATTCATCCTGGAGTACGGGGAAAAGCGGGTTCGGGTACGGGGACGGCGACGATTCCACCCAATTGCCGCAGGCATTGACCGTTTTCATCCGGAAGCATTTTGAGGTGGAAGATCCCTCCGTCCTTTCGGGTTGTGTGCTTCACATGGATTTTGACGATGCCTTTGTCGCCTATATAAACGGCAGGGAGATCGCAAGATCGGGAATCCAGGGCAATCCCCCGGCATATGACCAGTCTGCATCCAGCAGCCATGAAGCCACCATGTACAATGGCGGAGAACCACAGAAATTCAACGTTGCGGATCCATCCGGAATTATTAAGCAGGGGGCGAATATACTGGCGATCCAGGTGCATAACATCTCAAGCACCTCCTCCGATCTGTCCGCCATACCCTTCCTTTCGCTTCAATCCCCGCTTAAACCGGAAAACCAGTCCCCCGAAATACTGGATCTCTCAACCACCTATTTCCATACTGATTTTAAACTCGATGCCGGGGGAGAATCCCTGTATCTGATAAATCCTGGGGGGACCATACAGGACTCGGTGCATATCCCCTGGATCGGAGAAAATAATTCCTATGGGAGGCAGATTGCGGATTCAAGCAAATGGCTGGCATTTCAGGAACCCACTCCGGGGGGACCAAACAGCACAGCTTCTTTTTATGGGTATGTGCAGCAGCTGCCTGAGTTCTCGGTAGGCGGGGGGAGGTTCAGTGAACCCTTCCAGCTTACCCTGGATTCTCCGCAGGCAGGAGATTCGGTCTACTACACCATGGACGGAACGGAACCCGATACCGCCTCCTTCCTGTATACCGGACCGCTGGATGTTGATTCGGATGCCATCATCCGTGCAAGGATTATACGGGCGGGATACCTGCCGGGTGCAGTTGTCTCGCAATCCTATTTTACGGGGACGGACCATCGGCTGCCGGTAATCAGCATATCCACCGATCCCTACAATCTCTGGGATGAACAGACAGGGATCTATGTCATGGGACCGAACGCACAAACTGAATTCCCCTATTTTGACGCAAATTTCTGGCAGGACTGGGAACGCCCGGCACAGATCGAAATGTATGAGGAAGACGGCAGCTATGCATTCAGCATGGGGGCAGGGATAAAAATCTACGGCGGATGGACAAGGGGGCACCCGCAAAAATCAATGGCCATTTTTGCCAGGCGCCGGTACGGCACAGGTACGATTAATTACCAGTTGTTCGGGGACCGGTCCATTTTTGAGTTTGAATCCTTTGTCATACGAAATTCAGGGAATGACTGGTTCGGGGAGAGCTCGGGATCCGGAACCATGATCCGGGATCTGCTGATGACTCGCCTGACCGAGGATATGAACCTGGAATATATGGCGTCCAGGCAGGCAATCGTTTATTTGAATGGCGAATACTGGGGCATTCAGAATATCAGGGAAAAAATCAACGAACATTTCATTGCTTCCAACACAGGGGTCGATGCCCGGCAAATCGATATGCTCGAAGGCAATCAGCATATTATCTGCGGCGATAACAGCCATTACTCAAATCTCATCAATTTCCTGAATACAAATTCCTCCCAGGTTGAAGCAAATTACAGATATGTGGAGGGACTGATGGACATCCAGAATTTCATCAATTACGAGATCTCACAGATCTATTTTGACAACCGGGACTGGCCCAGCAATAACATTAAGTACTGGAGGCAGGCCACCCCAAAGGGGAAGTGGAGATGGATCCTGTACGATACGGATTTTGGCTTCGGCCTCTGGGAACCGAATAATGTGTATCGCAATACGCTCGAATTCGCAACCGAAAGTTATGGCCCCGAGTACCCGAATCCACCCTGGGCAACCTTTTTGCTGAGGCAATTGCTGAGGAACACGGAGTTCAGGGAACGGTTCATCAATTCCCTTGCGGACATGATCAATACCAGCTTCAGCAGTGATTCCGTCATCCACCTCATAAACAGCCTGGAGGATAACATTGACGAGGAAATGGTCAATCATGTGGAACGATGGGGCGGGTCCTACCCGGGCTGGTTAAACCGGGTCGAAGAACTCAGGAGTTTTGCCAGGCTGAGACCCGGGATCATGTACGACGATATCCGGAATTACTTCGGACTGGATCCCCTGGAACAGCTTACCATTAATGTGTCGGACCCTGAAGGGGGGTATGTAATCCTGAACTCCCTGTCCCTCCGGCAATTTCCATTCACCGGTCTGTATTTCAGCGATGTGCCGGTTGAACTCACCGCGATCCCCGGGCCGGGGTACATTTTTACGGGATGGGAAGGCGATGTTTCCTCCTTCTCCCCCAGGATCGGGATCGAGTTGGCGGACCCCATGACAGTTACCGCCCGTTTTGAGACGGCCCCGGGGAACGGTGACTACCCGGTCGTTATCAACGAGATATGCTACACCTCGGATTCGATACTCTCCGGGGGAGACTGGGTGGAATTGCATAACACCGGCGACCAGTATATTGATATCTCCGGATGGGTAATGAAAGATTCGGATCCGCTTCACTCATACACGATCAAACCGGGCACCATACTGGAACCCCGGGGGTATCATGTGCTCTGCCGGGACCGAATGAGTTTCGAAACGGCGTATCCGCATGCCCGCCATTACCAGGGAGAATTTGATTTCGGCCTGAGCAACGATGAAGACATCATCAGGCTTTATGACCTGAATATGCAGCTGGTCGATTCAGTACACTACAGCAGTTTATATCCCTGGCCGGTTATACTGCCCGGAACCGGGTATACCCTCTCCCTGAGGATTCCTGTCTCAGACAATACCTTGCCTGAATCCTGGAGCGTATCAAGGGACTGGCTGGGGACGCCGGATGCCAGCAATTTATTCAATGTCGGGATCGCCCGCCTGCCAGATGCCAGGGGAACAGATATCCTGTACCAGAACCATCCGAATCCTTTTTCAAGCGAAACCAGGATCCTGTTTTATTCCGGCAGGGAGCAGCCTGTCCAGATGGCCGTGTATGACCTGAACGGCCGGTTGCTCGATGTGCTGGCGGATGATATCCTGGACCTCGGGAATCACGAGTTTTACTGGAGGCCTGAAAGACATGCCAATGGGCTATACATCCTTCAGGTTATTACACCCGGCTCTGTGCATACCCGCAGGATGATCCTTTCCAGGTAAGGTTTATCGATAGCATTTACAATATCCTGATGATGTTGGTTGACCGCAACTCAGGTGGAATTTATTGGTGGATCCCTGCCCTGCCTGCCCCGGGTCAGGCTTCGAGTCGCCCAAGAATGCCAAGGGCTTCAAGGCGGTCCTTCCCGCAGAAGGTTTCTTCTGCCTTGAAATCCCTGCAAACCTGAGGCCGCTTATCGTAAATGGCACAGGAATAGTCTGCCCTTAGGTGAATGCAGGGGACACCGGCCGGTTTGCCTTCCGGCATCCCGGGGATGGCTGAGGATATGGAAGGAGCGATGCAGCAGGCTCCGCAGTTTTTCCGGCATTCCATGGGCGGGCGGCCATTACTATCTGGCGCCGGAAGTTACAAAAATTCCTCCGGCCCGGTTGAATTCCAGCCATTATTCCATATCTTGGAAGGACTGTAAATGGAGCCGTTTTTTAAATACGTCACGCCCGGACAGGAGGACAGGGACTGGGGATTGTTCCTGAACTGCGCCGGCAAGGCCATTATCGAACCGGGGGTCGTGTATCCCCCGACATCCCATCCCTCGGGATATTATTTCAGCTATGAGAATGGCCGCATTCTGAACGAATACCAGGTCAACTACATCACAGATGGGGAAGGAGTCTACGAGAACCGTAGAGGCAGGTACAGGATCAAACCCGGATCGCTGCTGATCACCCGGCCCGGGGACTGGCATCGTTACCGGCCGAAAAAAACCGTTGGGTGGGTGGAACATTATGTCGGGTTTGCCGGGCAGATAGCGGACCAGTTGTTCGACCGGCCATGGTTCAGGCAGAAGAATGCAGTGGTGCACATTGGCAACCGGGAGGAGATCATCGACACCTATTATAAGATCTTTGAATTTGTCATCGAAGAGAAACCCGGTTACCAGCAGGTTTCGGCAGGCATGGTCATGAAACTACTGGGTTTCATCGTATCGCTCGACAAGCAGAAGGATTTTTCAGGCAAGCGGGTGGAAAAGATCATCCAGGATGCCTGCTTCATGATCCGCGAAAACGTTGAGTCGGGGATGGATTTCCAGGATTTTGCACAGAAGAACAACATCGGGTATTCCTATTTCCGCAAAATGTTCAAGAAATATACCGGGGTGCCGCCCGGGCAATACCACCTGGAGCTCAAGATCCTCCGGGCCAAGGAAATGCTTTTATATACAAATATGAGCATCAAGGAGATCAGTTACGAACTCGGGTTCCAGTCCATATTTTATTTCAGCCGGCTTTTTAAAAGCAAGCTGGGCATATCGCCCTCGGAAATAAGAAAATCCCTAAAAATCCAATAAATGCAAAACACAAGGAAAAAGTCTTTGTTCCTCTTGCTGATCCTGGTACCGGCCTTACTCATCCCGTATGTATACCTGAAATGGAGCAAATCGAATGAATCGAAGATGGAACCGGTAACGGGATCGGTGGAAACCCGGGAAACGGATATCGATCCGGACGAAGAAGAAGATGGAACGCCAATGATGCGTTTTGACTTCGGGGAAGGGAAGCCGCTTAAGGGATACAAGAAAGCTGGGCCGTCTAATGCTTATTCGGAAGCGGTGACATTCGGATTTTTAAACGCATCAACCCTGGAAGCAGCCGGGCTGCCCGGACCGGGACAGACAGATGAGGATTGTATCCTTTCCAGGGAATCCTTCCTTTTCCTGGCCGATGTGCCCGAGGGAAATTACAATGTCAGGATAACAGCAGGTGGCTGTAAGGGGCCTTCGAGGATCACGGTGAAAGCAGAATCGCGCAGGCTGATGATCATGAACATGGAAATCCCCGAAGGGGAAACGAGGATCCTTGAGTTTACAACCAATGTGCGTTACCCGGAACTGAAAACCGGGGGAAAGGTCCGGTTAAAACCAAGGGAGATCGGGCATTTCAACTGGGACAGGCAGCTTTCTATCGAGTTCGGGGGATTGAACCCGGCGATCGCTTCCCTTGAAATATCCCCGAACGAGGGTGCGATCACGGTATTCCTGGCCGGGAATTCAACGGTGACGGACCAGCGTTATGAACCCTATGCTGCATGGGGACAGATGCTGCCGGTGTTTTTTAAGCCCGGACTGGTTTCTGTGGCCAATCATGCAGAATCCGGGGAAGCCCTCAAGAGCTTCGTTGCAGAGAACCGCCTTGAAAAACTGCTGGAACAGATCCGGCCGGGGGACTGCGTTTTCATCCAGTTTGCGCATAATGACCAGAAACCCCAGAGTTCGGCCTATTCCGCACCTTTTACGGATTACCAGTACTATCTGAGGCAGTATATCGCGGAAGTACGTAACCTCGGGGCAACACCGGTACTGGTCACACCCATGCTCCGGAGGAATTTCAACGAAGCCGGCCGGGTGATCAACACCCACGGGGATTATCCGCAGGCCATGCGCCAGGTTGCAGAAACGGAGGGTGTTTTTCTGATTGACCTTTTCGAGATGAGCCGGACTCTTTATGAGGCACTGGGCCCCGAGGATTCGAAAAAACTCTTCGTGCATTACCCGGCAGGTTCATTCCCCGGTCAGCAGGAGGAACTGAAGGACGATTCCCATCACAGCAGCTACGGTGCCTATGAACTGGCCAGATGCATTGCGGAAGGTATCCGCGGCAGTGACCTGGAACTGGCCGCATACCTGCTGGATGACCTGCCTGCATTCGACCCTGCCCGTCCGGATCCTTTCAAGGCATGGAACCTGTCGCTAAGTCCTCAAATCAACCAGGATTCCCCGGAAGGGAATTAACCAGGTTTCCCAGCTCCATTTTGTACATTTCCGAACCCGCCAGCAGGAAGCAGCCCAGCCCGAAATCTTCAAAATCGGGCACCTTATCGCGTGTGACCGGCTGTCCCGTGGAAGGCTCCTTGCCGGTGGACTGAACATAGCCCAGGAAACCATTGTCATGAACCGCCTTATCGACCATGGCGTTCCAGGCCTTTATGACTGCCGGGCGGTATGTTTCCGGATCAAGGTGCCCCTTGTTGATCCCCCAGGCCATTCCGTAAACAAAAAGGGAAGAACCGGTGGTTTCCCTTCCCCCGTAATGGCCCGGGTCGTGAAGGCTTGCGTTCCAGAACCCGTCTTTTCGTTGCACTGCAAGCAGTGCTTCACACATCTCCTTGAAGGTTTGAAGGTATTCCTCCCGGTAGGGATGATCTTCCGGCAGCAGATCCATAACCCGCACAAGGGCGGCCAGTACCCATCCGTTGCCCCGTGACCAGTAGCAATCCTCCCCGTTGGGCTCTGTATAGGGGGGATCGTAATCGGCATCCCTCCACCACAGTCCGTCTTCGGGATTGTACAATCCGTTGTCCCCGTGCTTTTCCTTGGAGAACATGTACATTTCGTGCATCCGGTCAAAGTAGGCAGGATCTTCGTAAACCACTCCGAGCCGGGCAAACACCGGCATGGCCATCTGAATGGCATCGATCCAGTTCCAGTCATCGATCTTATCGGTCCGCATCATACTGTCGATGGAAGCCTTGATGTGTTTTATTCTTTCCGGCTGCGGGTCGATCAGGTAAAGGTCGATATAGGTTTGCCCGGCGCACTGGTTATCGGCATTCCGGGTGAAGGTATGCCCGTCCCTGAGGTTCCATTCGTGAAACACGGCCCAGCGGACAGCATAATCATAGTATTCCGGACGGGGGTCTATCCGGTAGAGTTCCATGAGTCCCTCGTAATAAACAGCCCGGGTCCAGATATTGCTGGCCCTGTCCCGGTCGGTCACGATCCGTTTTCCGACATCGGGCCATTTTTCCATAAAGTAGGCGTTGCAGAGGGTCATGGTTTCCAGGATCTCCTCCTTCGACATGAGTTCCTGGTCTTGTGCGGTGCATGCCGGCATCAGGATGGCAAGGGAGAGGATGCCGGTGTACATAAACAGAATTCCGGTCTTTTTCATGGATATTGGTTTCGTTAAATGATCTGGCATGGATTTATTTGATCTCGAGAACTACGATTGATTTGGCGGGAAGCTTCAGGGAAAACTTCTGCCTGCTGAGTTTTGCCCCTTTGAACTCTTCGGGTTTCACCCGGTCGGGATCTTCGAAGGTATTATGGGCATTAAGTTCGGAGGAGGTCAGGATACGGCCGCTTACCTGGGTCACCTCTTTCCCGCGGATCTCCATATTGAGGTCGGCCGGGTTTTCCGGATCAATGTTCACCAGGGAAACATGGATGGCTCCCTTATCATCCATGGAAGCGGAAGCACTCAGGGCCGGAAGGGAATCTTCGCCAAAAGAATACTCATAGCCGGATTCAAGAACCGATGGGAGCAGCGTAGCGTCATGGTGCACCCTGTACATTTCGAATACATGGAAGGTCGGGGTGAGGATCATTTTTTCCTCTTCGGTCAGGACCATTGCCTGCAGCACATTTACAGTCTGTGCAATATTGGCCATTTTAACCCGGCGGCAGCGTTCGTTGAAATGATTCAGGGACAGGGCGGCCACAAAAGCATCCCGGAGCGCATTCTGCTGGTAGAGGAATCCCGGGTTGGTCCCCTCTTCCACATCCCACCAGGTACCCCATTCATCCACCACAAGGGCCACCCGGTTCCGGGGGTCGTACCGGTCCATGATCCGGATATGTCCATCTATCATTTCACCAAAATCCACGGCAAACTTCATGGTCCGGAAATATTCATCCTCACCGAATTCAGTGGCGGATCCCTTATCCCTCCATTCGGTCATATAATGGTGAAGGGAAAGTCCCCACATCAAGCGAGTCGGGATGTCACGCATCATCACCTCGGTCCATTCATAATTATCTCCACCGGCACCACAGGCAACCCTGCGGAGCCAGTTATCCCCGTAGCTCCTGCAGTAGGTTGCATACCTGCGGTACAGGTCGGCATAATACTCGGGCCGCATGCGGCCTCCGCATCCCCAGTTCTCGTTTCCAATACCCCAATAAGTTACGTTCCAGGGTTCTTCCCTTCCGTTGGCACGGCGAAGGTCGGCCATGGGACTGACACCGTCGAAGTTGATGTATTCGACCCATTTCGACATTTCCTCTACCGTCCCGCTGCCGACATTGCCACAGATGTATGGTTCGGTGTTAAGCTGCTCGCAGAGGTCCAGGAATTCATTCGTCCCGAAGCTGTTGTCCTCGGTCACCCCGCCCCAGTGAGTGTTGATCATTTTCGGCCGCTGCTCCCGGGGACCAATACCGTCCATCCAGTGGTATTCATCGGCGAAACAGCCTCCCGGCCAGCGCAGGTTGGGAATGCCCGACTTTTTCAGGGCCTCCACGATGTCGTTGCGGATCCCCCTTGTATTGGGTATGCCGGAATCTTCACCCACCCAGTAGCCATCGTAAATGCAATGCCCCAGGTGTTCGGAGAAATGGCCGTAAATATGCCGGCTGATCACTTCCTCGCCCAGGTCGGCATTGATAACCAAGCTTGCGGCAGGGATGGGTTTGTCGGGTTGGGCCTTTGCCGCGGTGCAGAACAGAAACATCAGCCCTAAACCAATGAGTGTGATGCTACGTTTTTTCATGGAGTGTTTTGGTATTACAGGTGAAACATATAAATATTTGAATATGGCGTTGCGGTTTGAACAGATTTATCGTTTGCCGGCTATTTCAACGGCATAGATCTGGCTGCTGCCTTCGAAATTGGCCCTGAAAATGATCCATTTCCCATCCGGGGAGAAATGCACATTGGGTTCAAGCTGGTAGTCATGGTTTTTCATATTGACCAGCTTCTCGGATGCAAGGCTGTCACCGTCCGGTTTGAAAAGGTAGATCCACTTCCCGTCCCTTGCCTTGGCCACCTGGTTGGAATCGCCGCCGTCACCGGCGAACGATTGCTGGTCAGGGGAGATGTTGAAGTGAACGGACCATTCGTCGCGCTTAAGGGCATACCGTTTTTCCTGTCCAGTGCCGAGGTCCAGTCCCGCAAGATAAAAAGTCTCCCCCCTGGGTATCTGCAGGTCGAACCAGATGGTCTGGCCGTCCCGGCTGAAGAATTCGTGTCCGGCGATCTCCCGGTGAACGGTCCGTTCATGCATCATCCTGGCTTCTGGTTTTTGTATGTTGATGGTCCATATCCGGTCAAGCAGGTGCCAGGGCCCTTCATGGCAGAACATCAGGAAGTCCGGATCGGCGGGGGAGAACTGGACATGGTTAAGCCATGCCGTATCGCTGAATACCGGTTGCAGGATCCCTGTTTCCACGTCGATGGTAAAGAGGGTATGCGGAAGCCTGGCTTCGAAGATCAATCTGAAATAATCTCCCTTCCGGGGATTGTTACGCAGAAGTTCGATTTTTTCGGGACTGCTGGCCACACCGGCCAGCAGGGATTCATCCGCGTTGAGCGTGGATATGGATCCCATGATGCTGTCGGGAAATACATAGACCAGCCTGGTCTCATGGGTTTCTACATGGGTCGAGAACACACTGTCCCTGCTCTGGTAAAAAACCTCCCTTCGTTTCTTTCCGACGATCTCTCCACCGATCCGGGAAGGGTGGCCGGTAACCTGGATGATTTCATGGGTTTTAAGGTTCAGGGTGAAGAGCTGGCTGTTACCGCGGCGGGAAATTTCACGGTCATGGATGCTGTCAGGAACGTTTCCGTAGAATACCATCAGGTCACCCTCGTTTGAGATCCCGGGGATGAACGGATTGTTGTGAAAATAAAAACTCCGGCTGTTCCCTTCCGGGCCGGTCAGGCGGAGCACACGGTGATAGGTGTCCTGGTCGATCCATTCTTCGGGCATGGGCTCCATTCCTCCTGTTTCCATCAGGGGTATCGTCGATTGCTGGCAGGATCCCAGTAAGATAACCGGGAGAGCAATGACCGGTATGCTCAGCTTTTTCATT
>CAZVLG010000076.1:0-2010 GCA_964627835.1 uncultured Bacteroides sp. | reverse complement strand
CTCGGGACTGGGATTTGCGCTTGCCGTTGCTTTTGCGGAACGAGGCGGAAAAGTGATCATGGCTGGGCGAAGCAGGATTCCCGAGGCAGGCGAAAAGGTGAAAAAACTTTCGGGTTCGGATAAAGTGGAAATGCGTTTCCTCGACCTGAGCGATATCGGGTCTATCCACCGGTTCGTGCAATCACTGGCTGAAGACGGGATCCTGCTTGATGTCTGTATCCTGAATGCGGCCGTTGCCCTGCCCGGATCCCGAAAGACCTCTTCGGGCCAGGATGAGATATTCCTGGTCAACTACCTGTCGAATGTAATACTGACCCGGCTGCTGCTGAAAAAGTCGGTGATCCGTCAGAAGGAATCCGGCATTCCTTCAAAAATGATATTCATATCCAGCGATTCCCACCAGGGAGCCAGCTCCATCGATTATGGCGAATTCGGGCGTTATTTTGATTACGGGGTTTCCAAAGCCATTTCCAATTACAGTTATTTCAAGTTCGTGCTGAATACCTATGCCACCGAGCTTTCAAGGAGGGTCAACGACACCTCAGTCAAGGTCAGCATCAATGCCATTTGCCCGGGACCGGTCCATTCCAACATCGTAAAGGAGGCGCCCTGGCTGCTGAGGATGATCCTGAAAGGCATTTTCCAAGCGGTGTTCAAATCCCCCGCCAAGGCTGCCCGTCCCGTTGTATACATGGCCCTCTCGAAGGATTATGACGGCAGCACAAACGAGTACCTGCACATGTTCAATCCCAAGCGGATGGACCCCAAGGTCTATGACCCGGCGGAAGGAGAAAAATTATGGGACCGCTCCATGGAGCTCCTGAAAAACATCGATCCGGACAACGTTTCCTACTCGGGATAAGCCGTAAATCAAAGGCCGATTATTTCATTCCGGATGGCAATCATTCCCCCCCGGATCCGCACGAGTTCGGGCATACTAAAACAATCTCTCAGCCCTATTGATATTCTGGTTAATATGCCGTAAATTTATTTGAGAATCGTTATCCCTGTTCAGCATTTTAATATTTTTAATACCAACCGTCTAATAACGTCCGTCCGTTAAACTTAATCAAGGAGATAAAAATGAAAAACTCAGTCAACATTTATTTTATCCTGGCATTCTGCCTGGTGGTTACAGGCTGCAGCCTTAGTATGCGTAACCAGACACCCGAGACTTTTCCATGGATAAAATATGAAAACAACCCCATTGAATCCCCGGATCTTTTTATGTATGAGAATACCTTTCTCAGACTGGTGACACTGAACGATGAAGATCCCGGCCATACCTTCAATCTGGAGGTCTACCCGAAGAATGTAACCAATGTTAACTGCTACGTAGTTGTTAACGGTGAAGAGCACCTGATGCAGCAGGATCAGGAATACTCAAGACTGTATACCTGGACGCCGGACATCCCGCTGGGAGTCCCGGCGGAATATTATTTCAGGGCCAGTTATAAACGTGGATTGTATGGATACACCACGCAAAACCTGGGTTCGGAAGAAGAGCCCTTCCGGGCGGAACCTGTGGGACATGGATACGCCGTTGAAATTGTGCCGAATCAGATTGCCATTCCCTTTGACCAGGCTGCCAACCTGATGCCCTCTGCCTATTTTATCAATCCCAGCGAGGCGCCTTTGAATATCATTGTACAAAGCCTTCACCCCGACCAGGTACGTGTGGCCCAGGTCGAATTCATTGATATCCCGGCCGAAGGAACAAATCACAATAATTATTTTGAATTCATCAACCTGCCGGCGGAGGCGATGGATCCCGCTTATATCCCATCGAACGGGGTAGTGCTGAATTTCGGCGAAAAACTCCCGTTCCAGGTGGGTCTAATCCCGGAAGGATCTGTATTCGTGGAGGAACATGGCACGGCCTGGTGCTTTATAAGCATGATCATTGCAGACGATTCGGGAATGAGAAACGAGCACCTGAGGGTACAGGCTGACAAGGAACCCCTGTAATAAACGGGATATTTCAAATTGTTGCGGTTCCAGGTCGTAATG
>CAZVLG010000075.1:0-7064 GCA_964627835.1 uncultured Bacteroides sp. | reverse complement strand
AGGGTGAAAATACCGCCTGTTCATTATGCATCCATATATGGCGCGTTTCGTCCGGCTGGCCCATGAAATGGCAAACGGCCTGGTTCTCCGGCACCTCAAAGTAAAAATAGGCTTCCATCCGCCGGTTATGGGTGTGAACCGGCATGGTGTTCCAGACCGATCCGGGCTGCAACTCGGTCATTCCCATTTGAAGCTGGCAGGTTTCCACGATGCCGTTGACCAGGAGCTTGTTTATCTTCCGAGCGTTGGAAGCCTCCAGGGAGCCCAGTTCCACTATTTCGGCATCAGCCAGGGTGACCCGCTTGTTGGGGAACTTTTTATGGGCAGGGGCTGAATTGAGATAAAATTTTGCCGGTTTGTTTTTATCCATCGATTCAAAACTTACCTCGGCATTTCCCTGGCCCAGGTAAAGAGCATCCTTGTACCCGAGCTCATAGGCCTCGCCGTCAGCGGTTATTACACCCTTCCCGCCTATATTGATCGCCCCCAGTTCCCTTCGTGCGAGAAAAGTGTCTGATTTCAGGGAATCGAAGCTTTCAAGCATCATTTTCTTGCCTGCAGGAATCACCCCCCCGACAATGTACCGGTCGTAAAGGGAGTATTCCACGATGATTTCGTTGGCCGTGAATAATTCACTTACCAGGAATTCATTCCTGATCTTTTCCGTACCGTAGGATTTGAAATCCTCCGGATGAACGGCAAATCGTTCATTGAATTTCATAATTTTCAGTTTTTAAGGTTGAATTTCGTATGATTATTTCCGGTTTGATTACGATCTCCTTGCTCCTGCCTTCCGGTTCCGAGTCGATCCCCTCAAACAGAAGTCTTGTCGCGGAACGCCCGATTTCCGTGCTTTGCTGTTCAACGGTTGTGATTTCAAGCAGCTCGGTAAATGGTTCGTTTGCAAAGCCCGCTACGCCGACTGCAGAGGGTACGCTGATGTTATGATCCCTCAGGCTGAGAAGGGCCCCCAGCGCCGAATAATCACTGGCGGCAAATATGGCATCGAATGCCTTCCCTTCCCTTATCAGAAGGTCAGTCTGTTCTTTCCCCCCTTCCTTGGTGATCACATTTTCAAAGACCTGTCCACCCCCGTATTCCAGTCCACGATTTTCTAGCGCCTTCAGGAAACCGGCTTTCCGGTCGCGGTAAATATTGATGTTAACCGGACCCGAATAATGGACGATCCGTTTGTATCCCTGGCTGATCAGGTGCTCCGTCACCTGCATGGCGGCATGGTAATTATCGTTCAACACCTTATTTGCAGGCAGGTCACTAAAAACCCGGTCAAACATGACCAGGGGGATGTTCCTCCGGAGGATCTCCATCAGGGCATCCATGTGATCCGTTTCCTTTGAAAGCGACATTATGATCCCGGCAACGTGGTTGCTTATCAGGGTCCGGATGTTTTCATCCTCACGTTCTTTCTCCTCGTTTGACTGACAGATAATAACACTGTACCCCCGCTCCCTTGCAATGGTTTCCACACCATGGATGACATTCGAAAAAAATACACGGTTGATCCTGGGTACGATAAGTCCAATGCTGCTGCTGCCTCCCTGCCTGAGCTGCCTGGCGAACAAATTGGGTTCATATCCCATCTCCCGGGCTTTGGCAAGGATCTTCCTTCGCTTTTCCTCACCGATACCGGGTGCGTTGGTCAGGGCCCTTGATACGGTTGAATAGGTCGTGTCCAATTCCCTTGCAATGTCCTTTATGGTTACCTTTTTTGCCGCCATTCCAACAAAGATACAAATAAACGCAAACGTTTGCGAATTATTAAATGTTAAATTATCATCCCCTGGCAACGATCCGTTCTTAATCAACAATTTAGGCACTTTACAATTAAAATTATTTAGCGCAAACGTTTGCTTAAAATATTTAAATTATATATTTTGGCGAACCTTTATCATGAAAAAGCAACCGAAATTCTTGGATTTAGCTAATTTCAGGGCGTGTAATAATCCACAATAATATACCGGCATGACAAAGCAAGAAATACTTAAAAAAATAAGGGATATACGGATAGTGCCTCTCTTCTACCACGAGAATGCCGGTCTCTCCGCCCGGGTGATGCAGGCAGTCTTCGAAGGAGGTGTCGACCTGCTCGAATTCACCAACCGGGGCAGCAGGGCGATGGAGGTTTTCGGCGAGCTCACTGTGCTCAAGAGAAAGTCTTTTCCGGAAGCTGCCCTGGGAATCGGGAGCATTACCGATGCGGATAACGCCAGGGATTTCATCCGGGCAGGGGCTGATTTCGTGGTATCCCCCCTGTTAAAAAAAGAGGTGGTGGATGCATGCCGTGAAGAAGGGATTTTACATATCCCGGGCTGTTCCACATTGACCGAGATCCACCAGGCGGAAACCTGGGGAGCCGAGATGGTAAAAGTTTTTCCGGCGGCTCAGCTTGGGGGACCCGCATACATAAAGGCCATAAAAGGACCCTGTCCCTGGCTTTCAATCATTGTAACCGGCGGGGTGAAGGCCACAACAGAAGATTTGAAGGCTTGGCACGATGCGGGCGTGGAGGGATTCGGTCTCGGATCGGACCTGATCTCAAAGGACCTGGTAAGCCGGGGGGATTTTGAGGGACTGACGCGAAAGGTGCAGGAACTGGCCCGTTTCGTCAGGGAGCTTTGAGCACAACACAGAAGAAACGGGATGATTCATAAAAAAAACTATCTTTAACCGCTAAGTGAATAATTAAACCAATCGTTACATGACTCAGAACAAATTCTTAGAAGCAAATGAAAAAATAGGAAAGTACAGGTGGACCATCTGTGCACTCGTATTTTTTGCAACCACGGTGAACTACCTGGACAGGCAGGTAATTTCCATTCTAAAACCTGTATTGGACTCCGAACTTGGAATCGGTGAGGCTGAATATTCCTATATTGTTTCAGCTTTTCAATTTTCCTACGCCGTAGGTATGCTCCTGATGGGCCGGTTCATCGACTGGCTGGGGACCAAACTCGGATATGTCTTTGCATTTGTTGGCTGGAGCCTTGCCGCAATTGGGCATGCCCTTGCAAGGGGACCACTGGGATTCGGTATTGCACGGGGATTCCTCGGTTTAACTGAAGCCGGCAACTTTCCGGCCGCGATCAAAACCATCGCGGAATGGTTTCCGAAAAAGGAACGGGCGTTTGCAACCGGGATCTTCAATTCGGGCACAAATATCGGAGCCATCCTTGCCCCGATCCTGGTTCCCCTGATCTACGTCAAATGGGGTTGGCAGTCGGCCTTCATCGCCGTAGGTGCAATCGGATTTATCTGGCTGGTCTTCTGGTTTATATTTTACGAAGTACCTGAAAAGCAAAAAAGACTCTCCAAGGCCGAACTTGAGTACATTCAAAGCGACCAGGAAGTGGAAAGCGTGGAGAAGTTACCCTGGCTCAAGCTATTAAAATACAGGCAGACATGGGCCTTTTTCGTCGGCAAATTCCTTACCGATCCCATCTGGTGGTTTTACCTTTTCTGGATCCCCGGATGGCTTGCAGATGTAAGGGGACTGAACATTACTGAATTCGGGCTGCCGCTGGTAGTTATTTACACCTCAACGACCGTCGGAAGTATTTTTGGAGGATGGCTGTCTTCATTCCTGATTCAGAAGGGATGGGTGGTTTTCAGGGCAAGGGCAGGTGCCATGCTTATATTCGCCCTTCTTCCCATACCAATTATTTTTGCCCAGGCGGAAGGCATCGGTTTCTGGGGGGCCATAGCCGTGATCAGCCTTGCTGCTTCATCGCACCAGGCATGGTCTGCCAATCTCTTTACAACGGTATCGGACATGTTCCCCAAAAAGGCCGTCGCCTCAGTCACGGGGATCGGAGGATTCGCAGGTTCCGTCGGGGGGATCCTGGTAGCCCTCCTGGCCGGGGCTGTACTGGAAATCGCAAAGACAGCCGGGCATGTTCAAACAGGGTACACCTCCCTGTTCCTGATCTCCGGTTCCGCATATTTGCTTGCATGGGTTCTGTTCAACCTGATCGCACCGAAGATGAAGAAGGTGGACCTGTAATCCAAATCCGAATACAAACCTTTTCATTGGCCCGGCCGTAAACATTCTTACAGCCGGGCTTTTTTTTTATACGCCGAAGGCTGTGTTATTAAAGAGTAAAAATGCTAAATTAGGGGTGGCATCCTTACCCTGATCATGTCAGCCCTGTTCCAACATAGGAATACCGGGAACCATCCCGACGAGGGGGATCCCTCCAGCCTCGAGCAGTTTGATGAGCGGCAGCTTCTCCACGCCCTGATCGACAACATGCCGGATTTCATTTACATCAAGGACAAGGCAAGCAGGTTTATCCTGGCCAATAGAAGAGTTGCGCTCAACCATGGACTTAAATCGGGTAACCAGATGATCGGCAAGACAGACCATGATTATTACCCGAAAGAACTTGCCAATAAGTACTACCGGAATGAACAGGAAATCATGAAAACCGGGGAATCTCTTATCGGAATCGAAGAAAAATGCATAAACGAAAAAGGTGAAGAGATCTATCTTTCCACTACGAAAATTCCTTTGAAGGACAAAAAGGGTAACATCAACGGTGTTGTAGGCATAGGGAGGGACATCACCATACCCAAACGAGCGGAGCAGAAACTCATTGAACATTCGGAAGAGCTCCAGGAGGTCAATGCCCTTCTGGAAGAAAAACAGGAAGAGATCCAGCAACAGGCAGAAGAACTTGCTGCCCAGACTGAAAACCTTCAACGGACCAACCAGGAACTCGAAAAATTATCGATTGCACTTCGTGAGACGGACAACGTTGTTTTAATATTCGATGCGGAAGGGAATTTTGAATGGGTAAATAAAAGTTTCCAACGGGTTTACGGACAGACCCTCGAAGAATTCATGCGCGATCACGGGCGAAACATCCTGGAAGGAAGCCAGAATCCCCATATCCGTGAGATCCTTGCCAAATGCAGGGATTCCGGAAAAACTGAGCGCTACCAGACGGAGTTCAACGATACGAACGGCAACCGGGTGTGGACCCAGTCCACCCTGACCCCCGTCTTCGATGAAGACAAGAAGATCGTCCGGTTCATTGCCATCGATGCCGACATAACCGCCCTGAAGCATGCGCAGGAGCTGATAAACCAGCAAAAGTCCGAATTGGAGGAACGTGGCAGGCAGCTTGAGAAGGCCAACATCACAAAAGACAAGTTCTTCTCAATCATAGCCCATGATTTAAAGAATCCCTTTCATTCCATACTTGGATTCTCGGATCTCATGATCAAGAATTTCGATGATATCGATAATGATAAAAAGAAGAAGTATCTTGAACTGATTAACGAATCATCACAATTCGCCAATACGCTCCTGGAAAACCTGCTAAACTGGTCACGCGCCCAGACGGATAGCATTAAGTACAATCCCTCTAAAATAGATTTGTACGCATCCGTTATAGAGGTCCATCGAATGCTGCACCCCTCCATGGAAAGGAAAAAAGTCCAGTTTGAAAACCGTATTCCGGAGAACAGTTTTGTCTACGCAGACCAAAATATGATTCAGACGGTCATTCGGAATCTAATCGGCAATGCTATAAAATTCACCCCTGAAAACGGAACCATCGAGATAAGCTCCGAAACCGAAAATAAAAAGCTCATGGTCAGTATAAAGGATTCGGGAATTGGCATTTCCCGGGAACAGCAAGAAAAACTTTTTAACTTCGGGGAGTTCAACACAACTTCCGGTACCGAAGGTGAACAGGGAACCGGACTGGGACTCCAGATCTGCCAGGAATTCATAAAGAAACACGGCGGGACCCTCCGTTTGAATTCACTGGTCGGCAAGGGTTCAACCTTCACGTTTGATATCCCTGTATGGGAATAGCAGCTTCTGATTTCCAGTCCCCAGGACAATGGCACCCTCATCAAATGGCACCGGCGGAATACTTTGCCATATTAACAGGATTGATTACTTTTAATCCCTTCTAAAATCACAAGCATGCTATTGCTCGGATATGACCTCGGAAGCTCATCGGTAAAAGCCAGCATACTGGACGCAGATTCCGGAACAGTAATTGCTACAGCCTTCCATCCGAGAGAAGAAATGGAAATCAACGCTCCCGAAACCGGCTGGGCAGAACAGGATCCGGATACATGGTGGGATAACCTCAAGCTGGCAACCCGGGATGTTCTGAACCAGGCCGGTGCAAACCCCGCCGAGATTGCTGCCATCGGCATCTCTTACCAGATGCATGGATTGGTAATGGTTGATAAAGACTACAGGGTTCTCCGGCCTGCCATAATCTGGTGCGACAGTCGGGCGGTCGAAATTGGCGACAGGGCATTTCAGGAAATCGGAACTCAGCGCTGCCTTGCGAACCTGCTGAACTCCCCCGGGAATTTTACAGCATCCAAACTCAAATGGGTGCAGGACCACCAGCCCGGAATCTATGAAAAGGCCCACAAGATCATGTTGCCGGGGGACTACATTGCCCTGCGCATGACCGGGATTGCCAGTACCACCATCTCCGGATTGTCGGAAGGGATCTTCTGGGATTTCGAATCGGATAAACTTGGAACCTTCCTTCTCGAATATTATGGCTTTGATAAAAGCCTCATTCCCGATGTGGTCCCGACCTTTTCGGAACAGGGCAAACTGGGGAAAAATGCTGCCTTGGAACTGGGACTCAAACCCGGAACCCCGCTAACCTACCGGGCAGGGGACCAGCCCAATAACGCTTTCTCATTGAATGTCCTGAATCCGGGTGAAATTGCTGCTACGGCCGGGACCTCGGGTGTGATCTACGGTGTAAGTGATAAAATCCGAAACGATCCCCAGTCACGGGTTAACAGCTTCGCCCACGTAAACCACTCAAAGAATGACCCCAGGCTGGGCGTTCTGCTCTGCATCAATGGCACGGGTATCCTTTACAGCTGGCTGAAACGAAATATGGTTTTTGCGGATATCGATTACAATGAAATGAATGAACTGGCCGGCGGCGTACCTATCGGGGCAAAGGGTTTGACGGTTCTGCCCTTCGGGAACGGAGCCGAGCGCATGCTCAACAACCGGAACCCGGGCTGTACTTTCAGCAATCTCAATTTTA
>CAZVLG010000074.1:0-2208 GCA_964627835.1 uncultured Bacteroides sp. | reverse complement strand
CGGGTGGAAATAATTTTGTTGTAAAACTTTTTTGACATGAATATTCTATTGATCTGTCCAAAATATCCCGACACCTACTGGAGCTTCAAGCACGCATTGAAATTTGTTGCCAAGAAAGCTGCAAATCCGCCGCTGGGACTTTTAACCGTGGCCTCCTTATTGCCCGGGGAATGGAACAAAAAGCTCGTAGACCTGAACGTCACTTCCCTGCAGGAACCAGACATACATTGGGCCGATTTCGTTTTCATCGGAGCCATGTCGGTCCAGCAGGAATCCGCCAGACAAATCCTTGAACTGTGTAAAAAATTAAACAAAAAAACGGTGGCCGGCGGCCCGCTGTTTACAGGCGAGCCCGATGGGTACCTTGACCTGGTTGACCACCTGGTCCTGGACGAGGCGGAAATCACCCTTCCCCATTTCCTGGACGATCTGCGGGAAAACAAACTGAAGAAAATGTACCGGACCCCTGTGCACCCGGAAATGCAGCTCTCCCCGGTGCCGGATTATTCGCTCATCGATGTTTCCAAATATGCCCAATTGAGCATCCAGTATTCCAGGGGCTGTCCCTTTGATTGCGAGTTCTGTGAAATCACGGCTTTACTGGGTCATCGTTTCCGGACCAAATCCACCCGGCAAGTTCTCCTTGAACTGGACAATCTGTATGAAACAGGGTTCAGGGGCAATGTTTTTGTCGTCGATGATAATTTCATCGGGAAC
Organism: uncultured Bacteroides sp.; assembly: GCA_964627835.1. GTDB lineage: Bacteria > Bacteroidota > Bacteroidia > Bacteroidales > SM23-62 > SM23-62. The sequence goes on along the minus strand of CAZVLG010000074.1, from coordinate 1,491 downwards.
CGGAGCAAACTGAAAAAAGACCTTTTACCTGCAATGATCCAATGGACCGAAGAACGGGGATATCCCTTTTTCTATACGACGGAAGCATCCATTGATCTGGCCGATGATCCCGAACTCATGGACCTGATGGTCAAGGCCGGGTTTGGAAAGGTCTTCGTGGGCATCGAAACGCCCGATGAAGCCGGCCTTGCAGAGTGTGACAAGGTACAGAACAGGGACCGTGACCTGATTGGAAGTGTAAACCTGATCCAGTCCGCCGGCATGGAAGTTGCCGCCGGCTTTATTGTAGGATTTGACAGTGATTCCCCCGGCATTTTCCAGCGCCAGATCGATTTTATCCAGGATAGCGGGATCATTACGGCCATGGTTGGACTGCTGAATGCCCTGAATAATACAAGACTTTATAAACGATTGGAGGAGGAAGGAAGGATCCTTCAGAAAAGCTTCGGAAACAATACCAGTTATTCCCTGAACTTCATCCCGAAAATGGACCCTGAAGTGCTGCTCAAGGGCTATCAGAATATTGTCCAGAGCATCTACTCCCCAAAGGAATACTACGAAAGGGTAGTCCGCTTCCTGAAGATGTACAAGCCAAAAATTAAAATCCAGACCGGTATTTCCTTCGGAAAGCTCATGGCATTATTGCGTTCCGTTGTCATTCTCGGCATCCTGAGCAGGGAACGGATCTATTACTGGAAACTCTTCTTCTGGAGTCTTTTCAACCGGCCGGCAACTTTTTCCTATGCCATTACCTACAGCATCTATGGATACCATTTCAGAAAAGTTTTCCGCGATCAACCATAGGCAGGAATCCGCAAAGTGTTCCGCTTCTTCGTACAGGCCAGATTCAGGAATTTTTTCCATGATCTGAATGGGCAGGACCCCGCAAACCATTCCGTTACTTCGTACAGGCCAGATTCAGGAATTTTTTCCATGATCTGAGACAGGAGAAGAAGGGATCTGTCCGGATGTAAAGCCTAGAACTTCAGAGAGATCCCAATCCGGAACCCAAATTTCTGGATATCCGGATGGTCGCGGTAGGTAAACCGCCAGGTAGCATCCAACCGGACCAGTTTCAGGATGTTTTCAATACCAACGCTCCCTTCAAAATAAGGCTGCCTCAGATACGCGAGACCATAAGGAAATACCATCACATTTTTATTTGCATCGCTCAGGCGGCCTACCAGGAATTTCCCCGAAACCACTTCACGGAGCTCGAACCATCTTAGTCCGGGGATGCGGTTCAGGAAAAAGCCCTGGAAATGATGCTCTGCCGTCAGGCTCAGCCATTCATCCGAAACGAATTCATAGTAATTCATCATGTTGAATGCATAGACATCGTTTGCATAGGTTTCATTGCCTTTATGCAGTTCAAGCAGGGGATAGGGCAGGTCGCCGAAGATCTTACCTGCGGTAAGCCAGTATTTCAGATATCCGATAGGGTCGATCTCAATCTTGTCATAGATCCTGGCCTTAAGCTTGTAGTATTCA
>CAZVLG010000073.1:0-12000 GCA_964627835.1 uncultured Bacteroides sp. | reverse complement strand
ACTAAATTTATTGTTACTTTGCACTTTCTGAATCGTTTATGATTTATTAAATACACCATTCGAGATGAATAATTTTATGTTGATTTTTCTTATGCCGCAATCACCGGACCAGAGCCCGATTCCTTCTTTCGTATTTCTGCTGCTGATCATTGTGGTCTTTTATTTTTTCATGATACGGCCTCAAATGAAAAGGCAGAAGGACCTTAAGTCATATAGAGCTGGAATAAGCAAGGGTGACAAGGTTGTGACCACCGGAGGTATTTATGGCAAGGTTACGGATATTAAGGAGCAGACTGTAACGGTCGAGATCGCAGATAATGTTAGGATCAAGATTGATAAGAACGCCATTCTGAAAGACAGTACAGACCTGGCACACCAGAAGTAGGCGGATTCATCGGATGGTTGCCAGTTTGAATTCGTTCGTTTACTGACATATGCAGGGAACAGACTCAGGGAATAGCAGGCTGGGGAACCTGATGAAAAGTTTCACCAGGGTCTCGGAACGGAAGAAAATAGCATTGAACAGAAGGTTTGTGATCTTTTTCTTCTTCCTTTTGCTTTCGATCCTGTTCTGGTTCCTGACTGCACTCAATAAGGAGTATATAACATCCATTTCCTATCCGGTCAGATACATCCGGTTTCCCGAGGACAAGGTATTGGTGAACGATATCCCTGACAGGCTGGAATTAACTGTAAACGCAAGCGGGTTTACCCTGCTGAGCTACCAGTTAAGGTCAAGGCTTACACCTATAATTTTTGATGTCAATTCCTTTTCCCCTAATTCGTTCAGGAATGATCCCTCTTCGATCTACATCTTATCATCCAAAGCCAGGGACGAGATCTCCAGGCAACTTTCAAACGAAATTCAGATCCTGGATATAAAACCGGATTCCCTGATTTTCAGGTTTACGGGAAGGACTCAGAAACTGGTGCCCGTCACTCCCATGCTCAGTCTCAGCTACGAGAAGCAGCATATGCAGGTTGGGCCTATTGTCCTGGAACCTGACAGCATCATTATTTCCGGTCCACAGGTAATCGTCGATAGTATTGAATCGGTTGAAACAGAGACTTTTAGCAGAAGTTCAATTACGGAAAGTTTTAATGAGGAACTTAAAATCCGGCCAATTAACAAGATCGATTTCAATCCGGTCGAAGTCTGGCTGCAGGTTCCCGTGGAAAAATTCACCGAAGCCAGTCTGACCGTCCCCATTGATGTGGTTAACCTGCCCGATACACTGGTGCTGCGTACTTTTCCGGCAAAGATCAACATTACCTGCCAGGTGGGCCTTAGTGCCTATGAAACCCTGAATGAACATTTATTCCGGGCAGTGGTTGATTACGCCGATGCCAGGACCATGCTCGGCAATAAACTTCAGGTAAACCTCGTGAAGGTACCCGAATACATCCAGGCTCTGAATTATACCCCGAAGAGCGTTGAATATATCCTTGAAAAATAATGTTTAAGGTTGGTGTTACAGGTGGAATGGGATCCGGTAAGTCACTGGTATGTAAAATCTTCCAAAATCTTGAAATTCCGGTATACGAGGCCGATCGGGAAGCCAGGAGGATCATGGCGGAAGATCCGGAAATCCGGAAGGAATTGATCGGGAAATTTGGAAAGGGAACTTTCAGGGATTTGAAGCTGGATCGGAGATATCTTGCAGAAAGGATATTTTCGGATTCCGGCGCCCGTTTGTTCATAAACAGTCTGGTGCATCCGAAGGTAAGGGAAGATTTCAGGCAATGGGTACAGGGGCAGCCGGGCCCCTATGTCATTGAGGAGGCAGCGCTTTTATTCGAATCAGGGGCCTGGAAAGAACTTGATTTTAATATACTGGTGATGGCCAGGGAAGAATTACGGATTGAGCGGATCATGGAGCGGGATGGACTTAAACGTGGGGATGTGCTGGCCAGGCTGGCCAGCCAGATCGATCCGGAAGAGGCGGCCAAAATGTCAGACATGAGGATACAAAATGATGAAAGTGAATTTCTTATACCCCAGGTTCTCGAGGCGGACCGGTTGATCAGGAGGCGTTTGTCAAAGAAATAGGAGTGTTGGAATGAAATTTGATCGCATTATTTATCTTTAAACCCCATACGACATGGCAAGATACGGCAAATGGATCGGCGGAGGATTGGGATGGGCCCTTGGGGGACCCATAGGAGGAGTATTGGGTTTTGTGGTTGGATCCATGTTTGATAACCGGGAGGGCGCACCCAGAACCAGGGTTTTTACCGGGACCACACACGGAGATTTTACCATGAGCCTGCTGGTCCTGGTGGCAGCCGTCATGAAAGCCGATGGCCAGGTTCTGAAGTCCGAACTTGAATATGTCCGGTCGTATTTTATCCAAAGTTTCGGACCTGCTGCCTCACAGGAGGCCATGCTCTATCTTCGTGATCTTTTGAAACAACAGATTCCACTGAGGGAAGTAAGCATGCAGATCCGGCAGAGACTCGACAAGGCATCACGGCTGCAATTATTGCATTTCCTGTATGGCGTTTCCCGGGCTGACGGAAAGGTCCATCCCGAAGAAGTAAAGATCATAGAACAGATTGGTGCCTACCTGGGGATATCGCAGGCGGAAATGGATTCCATTCGCAGCATGTTTTACGAGGACGTCGATTCGGCTTACAAGATCCTTGAGATTGATAAATCTGTGAGCGACGATGAAGTCAAGAAAGCATACCGCCGTATGGCCAATAAATATCATCCGGACAAGGTTTCCTATCTCGGGGAGGACATCCGGAAAGCAGCCGGGGAGAAGTTCAGGAAAGTTAAGGATGCATATGAAAAGATCAAAAAGGATCGCGGAATGCGATAATATTTTTAAATTCGTATAAATGGCAGAGAAAAAAACAACAGCGCAAAAGGCAAAAAATCCTGAATCCTCAAAGGAGAAAAAGGATGTTCAGTCCAGGGAACCCGATACCGATCCACAGAAGGAAAAGGATGTGGGGAAAAACCTTGAAACCGGCAAGGCGAAGGAGGAACAGGAAAGCTATCTGAAAGATCTGATGGCCATATCGGGTCATGGGGGACTCTTCCGGTTTGTTTCACAGGGCCGGAACGGGATCATCGTGGAGTCGATCGAGACCGGAAAACGCATGCAGGCCTTTGCCACCATGAAGGTAAGCTCCCTTGAAGACATTGCCGTTTATACCGAAGATGAGGAGGCACAGCTTGAGACGGTCTTTGCTGCCATCCATAAGTATGAGAACGGGGCAGAGGCCATTTCCCCGAAATCCGATCCGGATGACCTGAAGGATTATTTTTCTGCCGTCATTCCTGAATACGACAGGGACAGGGTTTATATCTCTGACATTAAGAAGATACTCGGCTGGTACAATCTCCTCCTGAAGCACGATCTGATCGAAACGGGAAAAACCGGGAAGAAATCCCCGGCCAAAAGCACGGATGCATCTGCAAAGACCACCGATACTGCCCGGGATAAAGAGGGGCAGGCTGCCAAGGCCGGTCCGAAAGAGAAAAAGCCTGCCGTTCCGAAAAGTACCGTTAAACATGGGTCTGACAGCCACGGAAAGGGCATGGCTTCTAAGCCCGGCGCGAGAAAAACCCCGACAGCCAAGTAGCCTGACCTGTCATTGCCCTGCTCCGAAGATCTGACCTGCGATGATTACCTGATCATTACCCTGCTCCGTAAGATCTGTTTTGCGATAGTTACCTGCTCATTTACCTGCTAACGGGAACCTGAGCCGGGGGAGGTCCTGTTGTATGGTTTACTTCAATTCGGTTTTTACTCGACCATTAGCCTGCCCCTGTAGGTCCGGTCCCCAATCAACTCAATAATGTAAATCCCCGGTTTAAGGTTATCCCGGACTAGAGTGTATTTCCCATACCGGATGTTTTCTTTCACCATTACAGCTTTTCCCCCGGGGTCCCTGATGACCAGGCGATAGGGTATTGTTTCCGAGGCCGGAAACTCGATGACAGCCTCTTCTCTCATGGGGTTGGGGTATATGTGGCAGGAACCCCTTGAATAGTCGGGTACGCCTGTCTGCAATTTAATTTCGTCCATATTTGACAGGGCATGATCATAGGGGCCCGTGCCTTCCTTTCTCATCCCGCCTGTTGGTATGCACGGTTCCGGTTTTTTGACCGCGATCCTGTAAAACCGGTCCCCCGTCCCGGGATCCAGGTCTGTCCACGAAGTGAAACTGCTCGAAAGGGAATGGATCTCCTGGAGGTTGGTTCCCGTATTGCTTCGATAGATCTTATAGGTAAGGTAGTCAAAACCGGAATAGCGGTCCCATTCCAACTGTGTGGCATTCAACTGGGGATTCATGGACACCCGGAGGTGGATGGTCTTATGCGGCTTGCAGAGGTCCGCATCGGTTTCGTATCCCGAAGTGTCCACGGCCGTTATTTTGTAAATGTAGGCCTGGGAGGTCGGATCCGCAGACGTATCTGTCAATACGCTCAGGTCATCGAAGGGAAGGGAGGCAAGTATGTCGTATATCCCGGCCGCGCTGCTTTCCCGGTAGACATTATAGGCAGTGACAGGGGCCCTTGTATTCTTTTCCCAGACGACCAGGTTATCCCCCGTGGTCGTGCTGACGGTCACCATACAGACCTGCGGCGCCAGGAAAATGCTGACCGGCTCTGTTGTAACCGTATCGCAGACATTCGAGATTACACAGGAATAATTCCCTTCGTAGCTGGAGTCCGAGGGTGTGAATTTGTATTCGGGGACATGCACATCCAGGTCTGTGCCGTTTAGCTTCCAGTCAATTTCCATGGGAGTGGAGCCAACCAGCTGGACCTTAAGGCTGTGCGGGATATCCGGCTCCACCCAGGCATTTTCAGGCTGGGAGAGTATCTCCGGCGGATTCTTGACATTGAGAAAGACCGGGATGGAATTTGCATTTCCAAAACTGTTGCTGAGCCAGCAGGTATAATTTCCGGTGTGATCGGTATTTGCCGGATGGATCAACAATTCCTTCCCCCTGGCCCCCGCAATGTCGCTTCCGTCCTTTTGCCATTTCAGGAAGGCCGTGTCGGACTGGATGTAGGTTACCGATAAGACGATCGAATCCCCGGCACAAAAATTCCCGCCCACAGGCTGCCTGTCTACGACTGGCGGCTTGCCGGACTTCTCGTAGGCACCCATGTCCACCCGGTCGTTCATGACCCGCTTGTTCCCGGCAAGGTCGTATGGAGGCAGGTTCATCCCTGTGGTATCAGGAGTTCCGGTATTGATGCAGGGAGAGATATCAAGAAGCTTCCAGTCCCCTGACAAAATGCTGTCAACTACTCCGCTATAAGGTGAAGGGGATACGAAGTGGGGAAATCGGTTAATACAATTTATGAAATTACCTGTATATGAAAAACCCGACCAGGTCTTTATTCCTTTCAATCCGCCCTGTATAAGTGTGTTATAAAGGTCAGGGTCGGAGTTGTCTTCAAGCATGATAATTGAAGATGAATCCTGATCAGAGTGATTTCCATATAGTATACTGTTATATATCGTAACCTCCGAGCGGTCTATTGAGATCCCAGCCGATTCAACTCCATCCATGCGATTATTGACAATAGTACTATTATATATAAATGCCCTGGAACTCTGAAATTCCATCACTCCTGAATCTTCAGTTCTATTATTGTTGATAAGAATGTTAGACATGTAAACATCAGATCCCATCGAACTGAGTGCAGGTGCCTGTCCCCAATTGAGGGATTTGTTATTGAAGAAATGTGAGTTCCTCAGAGTTAATTCGCAATCCCTAACAGAAATGCTTGCTCCATCGTGCGCCTGATTGGCAAAAAATGTGCATTGTTCGATCCTATGACTTGAATACGTGAGGGTGACTGCACCGGAATTTCCCGATGTGTTGACATGATGATGGAAACTGCAATTTTCAATATTAAAATCCGATTCCAATGAAGAAATTGCGAGGCCTTCCTCAACTGCATAATTATACCTGAATTCAGAGTTCCGGAGGATAAAATTGTCCACATCCCTAAGGTTGAATACACCTCCCTTTCTTCCAGGGGATTTTGCATACTGGAAAATGCAATGATCAAAGATGCTGGGTTCATTATCGTCCATATCTCTATTGGAATTGTCCAGAATGATTCCTCTCCATCCGCCAGCTCCGGTTTTAACATCAGAAAATCCAGTGGTATCCCTTATTGTGAATAGGATAGGTTCCGCCTCTGTCCCGATCGCCTGCAGGCTTCCGTTTACAATGATCGAATCCGGCCCATCAAATAAAACAACCGCCCTTGCACTGATTTTCAGGTTGACATTATCGGGTATCACCAGGCTGCCCTTGACAACAAGAGTATCTGCAATATAAATGGTATCCCTTAAAACTGTAAGCGGTAGAGTATCAACTGGATAATTTGTTTCATATGCCCCGAGATCGATCCTGCCGTATCTTATACGCTCCCGGTCATAAAGATCGGGGGTAATGTACTCTTCGGATATTTCCGGATCTCCCTGGTTCATAACGTTTGCTCCGGGCGCAATATTGAAATCGGCAAATTCCGCATCGAAGGAACTTCCTATACCACCGGTGTTGGCGACGAAATGGGGACTGCTTTCCTGGTTGTGATTAAAGTTGCCGGTGAATTCGTCCCCGGTCCACAGCGAGGTATCAAAATCAAACATATTATAAGTAAATGATGGTTCCTTTTCCCCTTTATTGTAATGCAGGTACGCAGCGTTCCCGTTAAAGATATTGCCCGATATCAGGTTGGATGCTGTTTTATCCATCTCAATGACCAGGCCGTCATTATTAACAATGGTATTCTGCAGGATCACAGTTTCATCCCCATTGAATAGGCAAAAAGCCATTGCGTCATTGTTGGCAACAAGATTATTCAGAAATTCTGATTTGCTTTTTTCACAGGCCATAACTGATTGAGCCGAATTATTCAGGAACCAGTTCTGGTAAATTCTCGGCCTGCAGTTCCCGTGAGAGGCCATGATGTAATTTGCTGTATTCCGGATGATCATGTTGTGGTGGATACGTGGATGATTCCACGCATTAATATCGATCACTACATCACATTCATTGCTCTCGATCCGGTTCCTGTATATCTCAGGACTATCCTGTTCCATACTGATGACAGACCTGGCTTTATTGTATCTGAACAGATTATGCCCGATGGTAACATTCGACAAACTTATATCAATAATGCCCCTATCCTCGGTCTTGTTGTTTTCAAACTGGCAGTACTGAATATTAAGATTTGGGAAACGAAAAAGTCCGATCACCCCCTGGCCCACGCCATGATCCTGCCAGGGGACTTTAGCATATTCAAACCTGCAGTAACTGAATTTTGAACTGTCACCGGTATTGGAAGCATTAGAAAAATTAATCCCGTTCCATCCACCTTCGTTCCAGTCCCCGTTTGCAAATCCATTCGTGTCTGCTGCAGTGAAAACAATGGTGTCATCAACGTTTCCGATTGCAATCAGGTTGGCATTAATCAGTCTCATCCGGAAATGCCCATGGAAGACCACCTGTACGCCCGGCTCGATGGTCAGAAGCTGGTTTTCCTGAACATAAACATCCCCCAGGACATGGTAGGGGGAGTTTTCTTTGGTCCAGGTCCCGGATACATTGCCGGAATCGATATCTGTCTGTGAAAAACATGTGAAGGAAACGAGGAGGAATGGGAAACAGAGAAGAAATTTTTTCATGGCCGGGGCTTATGATGAGATTTTATTATAAATTTAAGGAAATCAAGGGAATATACCTCGATGCTTCGTGAACACTTTGCATACTTCTATCAACCGGATCAAAATATTTACCAATTTTATTGCATGTTTGCAGTATGATCCTTGATGCCCATCATCACCTCTGGAAATTCAACACCGGGGATTACGGCTGGATAGACGGATCCATGTCGGTCCTGAAGCGGGATTACCTGCCCGGGGATCTCGAAAAACTGCTGCCGAATGCAGGTGTATCGGGGACCATAGCCGTCCAGGCCAGGCAGACCCTTGAGGAGACCCGCTGGCTGATCGGCCTGGCTGAAAAGCACCCGTTCATCCGGGGAGTTGTGGGATGGGTGGATCTCCGGTCAGACCGGCTGGCCGAACAGCTTAATGACCTTTCCGCACATCCCCGGCTGGTGGGTGTGCGCCACGTCATCCAGGATGAACCGGACGATGATTTCATGCTCCGGCCCGCTTTTGCCCGTGGAATAGGCCTGCTGGGGAAACACGGTCTTACCTACGACCTGCTCCTTTTCCCAAAACATATCAAAAAAGCCGTAAAACTGGTCCGCATGTTCCCGGACCAGAAATTTGTACTGGACCATCTGGCCAAACCCTTCATCCGGGACGGGATCCTGGTCCCCTGGAAGGAAGGCATTGAAACACTTGCCGCCATGCCGAATGTGTGGTGCAAGGTATCCGGGATGGTGACCGAGGCGGACCCGGAAAACTGGAAATACGAAGATTTCATTCCCTACTTGGACGTAGTCACCGGGGCCTTCGGACCGGAACGGATCATGATCGGTTCAGATTGGCCGGTCTGCCTGCTGGCAGGTGAATACGGGGAGGTCCTGGATATACCGGTCCGGTATTTCCAGAAGCTTGATAAATCGGCCCGGGATAAAATATTCCGTCAGAATTGCGCAGACTTTTATAATTTAACCCTTCCATAATCTCAAACCGACCATGACCGAACAGAAAGTTAAATTCCTCGAGGCGAAATACGTGATCCCCTTTGCCCTGATCACCTCCTGTTTTGCCCTGTGGGGATTCGCGAACGATGTCACGAATCCCATGGTAAAGGCTTTTTCGAAGATATTCCTGATGAATCCTGTGCAGGGCTCCCTGGTCCAGGTGGCCTTCTACGGGGGCTATTTTGCCATGGCCTTCCCGGCCGCCATTTTTATTCGCAGGTTCAGTTACAAGGCGGGGATACTTGTCGGACTGGGACTGTATGCCACCGGTGCTCTTTTATTCATCCCGGCCAGTGCGATCGGGATCTATGCGCCCTTTCTTTTTTCCTATTTCATCCTGACCTGCGGCCTTTCGTTCCTCGAGACCAGTGCCAATCCGTACATCCTTTCCATGGGGGAGGAGGAAACCTCCACACGGCGTCTTAATTTTGCACAGTCCTTCAACCCGATGGGGTCCATCCTGGGGATGTTCGTTGCCAAGAACTTCATCCAGGCCCGGCTGGATCCGAGGGACACCGCCGAACGCATGCAATTGTCCCCCTCCGAATTCGCAGCCGTTAAAGATCATGACCTTGACGTGCTCGCCAATCCCTATATTGTGATCGGTATCGTGATACTGGTCATGCTGGTTGTCATCGCCCTGGTCCGGATGCCGAGAAACGCCGACCAGAATCACAGCATTGATTTCCTGCCCACCCTGAAAAGGATATTTTCCCTCCCCAGGTACCGGGAAGGAGTGATCGCCCAATTCTTTTACGTGGGTGCCCAGATCATGTGCTGGACCTTCATCATCCATTACGGGACACGGATCTTCATGGAGCAGGGGATGCGGGAGCAGGATGCAGAGGTACTGGCCCAGCAGCACAACATCGTGGCCATGGCTATTTTCGTGACCAGCCGGTTCATCTGCACCTTCCTTCTTAAATACATACAGCCCGGGAAACTGCTGATGTACCTGGCCATCGGCGGAGCCGCACTGGTACTGGGGGTGATTTTTATAGACGGGGTCGCGGGACTGTACTGCCTGGTGGGGGTCTCCGCCTGCATGTCGCTGATGTTCCCGACCATTTACGGGATCGCGCTCAGGGGACTGGGAGAGGATGCGAAGTTCGGGGCCGCGGGTCTGATCATGGCCATCCTCGGCGGGTCGGTGATGCCGCCCCTGCAGGGAGCGATCATCAAGCAGGGAACGGTGTTTTCCATGCCGGCCGAAAACATATCCTTTATTCTTCCCTTTATTTGTTTTCTGGTTATCATCAGCTACGGTTACAGGACGAGGGAATCGCTGAACTGAACGCTCACGGAGAGGATGATCAAAAGGAAGCAACGAGCTCTAAGGATACACCGGATGCGCCAAATACACCGATAAAGGCATTAGCAAATTTGTCACCTGAAGAAGATCGGATGAAGCTTACGGAAAAAAAACCACTCGGAAAAACAGGGCTCAGGGTCCCCCAGATCGTTTACGGGACCAGCTACCTCGGGAACCTGTACAGGGTACTCCCCTATGCAGATAAACTGGCCCTGATGCGTAAATGGTTCGAGTGCACGGGAAAGCCCGTGGTAATCGATTCTGCGGGGAAGTATGGCGCGGGACTGGCACTGGAGGTGATCGGCAGGGGAATGGCGGACCTGCATGTCGCACCCGAAGATATCCTGATCAGCAACAAGCTGGGATGGTACCGTGTTCCCCTGAAAACGCCCGAGCCCACCTTTGAACCTGGAGCCTGGGCAGGACTGGAGAACGATGCGGTCCAGACCTTCAGCTACGAGGGTATTGTTAAATGCTATGAACAGGGCAATAAACTGCTCGGTGGTGCCTACCAGGCGGGACTGGTCTCCATCCATGACCCGGACGAGTACCTGCTGGCCGCAATGGACGTAGGTAGCCGCTCCACACGGCTGGAAAATATACTGGAATCCTACCGGGCCCTGTTTGACCTGAAGGAAAAAGGAGAGGTGAAGGCCGTGGGCATCGGGTCGAAGGACTGGCAGGTTATCCAGGAGCTCTACCGGCACGTTCCCTTTGACTGGGTCATGCTCGCAAATAGCTTTACCATCTTCCACCACCCTCCTGAACTGCTTGAATTTATAGACAGGCTGGACCGGGATGGTGTCGGTATCATCAACTCGGCTGTTTTCCATGGCGGCTTCCTTACGGGAGGCAGCCTGTTCGATTACCGGGAAATCCCGCCGGATTCGGAAAAGGGAAGAATCATATATCCCTGGAGGTCAACCTTCCGGGAGATCTGTGCCAGGCATGAGGTGGTTCCCGGCGATGCCTGCATGCATTTCAGCCTTTCGCACCCGGCTATCGTTTCCCTTGCACTGAATACCAGTAAACCCGACAAGATGATCCGGAACGTTGAGATCCTGCAGCGGAAAATCCCGGGGGATTTCTGGGCGGATATGAAGGAGGCCCGGCTCATCGATCCGGACTATAAATATCTTTAATCACGATTGCAACAGGTAATCAACCCGGCTGATCGAAATGGTCTGAAAAGAACTGTAAATATGAAAGCCTTACAGATAATAAAACCTGGATTAATCAAGGTCGCGGAGAAGGAAAAACCCTCCCCGGCAAAGGGGGAAGTCCTGCTCCGGATGAAATACGTGGGTTTCTGTGGATCCGACCTGAGCACTTACCTGGGGAAAAATCCCATGGTCAGCTACCCGCGTGTGCCCGGCCACGAAATCTCGGCCGAAATCATAGCTGCCGGACCCGGCGTTCCCGGGGGATTTGACGCCGGAACGCCCGTTACCGTTGTTCCCTATACCAGTTGCGGCAATTGCACTTCCTGCAGGAGGGGGAGGGAGTATGCCTGCCGGTTCAACCAGACGCTGGGCGTTCAGCGCGACGGCGCCATGCAGGAATACCTGGCCGTACCCTGGCAGAAAGTGCTGAAGGCAAAAAAGCTGAATGAGCTGGAACTGGCCATGGTCGAGCCGCTGACCGTCGGGTTCCACGCCGTTGACAGGGGAGGGGCAGGGCCCACCGATACGGTAATGGTGCTTGGCTGCGGGATGATCGGTGCCGGGGCGCTCATCGGGGCCGCCATCCGGGGGACCGAGGTCATCGCCGTTGATATCGACGATCATAAACTGGAACTTGCCCGTAGCCTGGGGGCCAGTCATGTGATCAATTCTGAATCCGGGAACCTTCATGAGCAGCTCGCGGAAATCACGGGAGGAGATGGACCGAACCTGGTGATCGAAGCGGTCGGGAATCCCCATACCTACCGGGCGGCGGTCGATGAGGTAGCATTCACCGGGCGGGTGGTCTGCATCGGGTATGCGGGCGAGGAGGTATCCTTTGCCACCAAACTTTTCGTGCA
>CAZVLG010000072.1:0-1731 GCA_964627835.1 uncultured Bacteroides sp. | reverse complement strand
CCAGTGTGGTTATTCTGAGAATACTGAATGAAAATCCGAATACTGAAGCAACAAGTGCGCCTGTCAGGGTATGGCTGATCAGGGTCATGCCAGGCCAGTCAGAAACGACAAACCTGCCTTCTTCGCTTAGAAACCAGACATTCCTGCTGTACGCCCAGTCATCGTTTACAGGGAATTCCCCCAGTGGATTTACCAGCAAGATTACCAGGATCCATATCAGCAAAAGAATGATTTCAAAAGGAAGAGATTTTATAGGGGATTTCATTCTTGATATAATATACCTGGTAGTGAATGTACTTAAAATATTATTTTCAGTAAAATACGCAGAAAAGTCATTCTACTGGTCATGGATGATAATTAAGGACAGCGTAAGGAATGGAGAAGGGATTTTATCTTAAGATAATTATTAACTTTGGCCTCCTGGATCAATTATATCCACATAATTAATGGCAAAAATCCTGGTTATTGACGATGAAAAAAGTATCCGGAACACCCTGAAGGATATTTTGGAAGCAGAAGAACATGAAGTCGTAACGGCTGAGGATGGGATTGGTGGTCTGGAGCTTTTTACTGAGGGCAAGTTCGAAGTTGTGCTCTGCGATATCAAGATGCAGGAAATGGATGGGATCGAGGTCCTTCAGAAGATCATGGAACAGCAACAGGATGTACCCGTAATCATGATATCCGGCCACGGGGATATTGAAATTGCCGTCGATGCCATCAAGAAGGGAGCCTTCGATTTCCTGGAAAAACCGCTCGACCTTAACCGTCTGCTGATTACTATCCGCAATGCCCTGGAACGATCCGACCTGATCACCGAAACCAGGGTGCTGAAACGAAAAATCGCAAAGACCGGAGAGATGATCGGGGAATCCAAGGCAATCCAGAAAATCAAGGAAATGATCGACCGGGTGGCCCCCACCGATGCCAGGGTGATGATCACTGGAGATAATGGCACCGGGAAGGAACTGGTGGCACTCTGGCTGCATGAAAAAAGCAGCCGGGCATCCGCCCCGTTCATCGAGGTCAACTGTGCGGCCATCCCTTCCGAACTGATCGAAAGCGAACTTCTCGGGCATGAGAAGGGAGCCTTTACCTCGGCCCATAAACAGCGGAAAGGGAAATTTGAACAGGCCATCGGCGGTACACTTTTCCTGGATGAGATCGGGGACATGAGCCTCTCTGCCCAGTCTAAAGTCTTGCGCGCGCTTCAGGAAAATAAGATCACGCGCGTGGGGAGCGACAAGGACATCGAGGTGGATGTGCGCATCATTGCTGCTACCAACAAGAACCTCAAGGATGAGATCGGGAAAAATACGTTCCGCGAGGATTTGTACCACCGCCTCAGCGTGATCATCATCCCCGTGCCGACATTAAATGAACGGGAGGAAGACATCCCCCTGCTGGCTCAATATTTCAACGAACAAATATGCAACGAGCACGGGTTACCGAAAAAACGCATCACGGAAGACGCCATAAAGGAATTGCAGAAAAAAACCTGGACCGGTAATATCCGGGAGTTCCGGAACGTAATGGAACGCCTGATCATCCTTTGCGACAAGGAGATCACGGGGAAAGACGTTACTTCATTTGCCTGAATTATTAATCGAATCACATGTCCGCTGCAAAGTCCATGACTCGCAACAAATCCAGCCTGATTTTCCTTGGATTTCTGGTATTGTTGTTTTTTGCCTACAGGTATCCCCACTCGATTCAGAAAGGTCCTTTCTC
>CAZVLG010000071.1:0-3330 GCA_964627835.1 uncultured Bacteroides sp. | reverse complement strand
TATTGATATGGTTGCTGCTTAAACACGAAAAGGCAGACCGGTTTTATTTAACGGTAGCAACCCTGGTCTTCTCGGGTGCGCTTGCATTTATTATCCTTTTCTTCAAAGCATTTTCCGTTCATGATTACTATCTGATCAATCTTCTGATTATTGTCCCCCTTATAGTCACCCTGTTTCTTCAGTACCTCAGGTCAAAAGGGACGGGATTATTTCACAGCAGGGCGTTCAGGGGACTGGCTCTCAGTGCTCTAATACTCATGATCTACAATACCATGGTCATCCAGAGGGCAAAATATGATAATCGTGACACTTTCGTCAAGCATAGTTTTCTTCTCACACAAGAGGATAGAAAGCTATATAATTATATTCAAGATGATTACAAACGCAGGTTTGAGTCCCTCGAAACCATTACCCCGTATCTGCGGGAATTGGGCCTCAGCAGATCGGATATGGTGATATCGATCCCCGACGGTTCACCGAATATAAGCCTCTATATGATGGACCAGAAAGGTGTTTCAGATTACGGGTCTGGCCATTTAAAGGGTGCCGAAAGGATCAGTCATTTCATGTCGATGGGTATTGAATATTTGATCATCAATGACCCGCAGGAACTTACCAGGAATTACCTACAACCTTTCCTGACGAATAAGATCGGGGAATACAGGAATGTAAGTATTTTCAAGCTTGAATCTCCCGCTACCCGATAGTCGCATCAGGGCAGCTTACTTCAATTGGATAGATTGCCGGTTATTATAAATAGCCTGAGACCCCTTCCTTGTGAGAACCCCCTTTATTTCAGGCCGAACCAGCACCCGGTCAATGTGGATCTCGCCACCCGTTAAGATTTGGTTTATATAATGCAGTTTCAGGTAATCACCCGGAGAAGGTACATCCACCGAAACGGAAACGAGCGCCCAATCCCCTTCCCTTCGGACGGTTTTACGGAATAAATCCGTCATCTCGTACAGGTAGCAGTTCATGCTTGAATCGAACAGGCTGATGAAAAGATTGGTCCGTGGCCAGAGGTCCTTTCCCGCGCCTTCATACCAGAAGGATACCTCGTATCTTCCTGAATCCGGCAGGCGGCAGCCGGCAAATTCGGTATACCGCTTTATGGCCGCACTGAATTGCCCTTCCGGCAATGAATCGTAGCTTTCATAATAATACCATCCCCCCGTTGAATCATGCTGCAGGAGGTTCGCTCTTTCTGCCATCCCGGCCAGGTATTCCTTTTCCATCTGCCGCAGGCTGTCAGGATATAATTGATAGAAGAACATATGACTGTTTGAATCGATCAGGATGGATTTCCCGATGATCCTGGTTTCATTCGCATTCAGTTGGCCGTTCCTGCGCTGGGCAATAAGCAGGGGCCTGGCGGGATCGTAATCCTCCAGGACAGGATAGCCGCTGCCGGGTTCCCAGAACAGGTCCAGGTTCGCAAGGGTCTGGCTGATCGAGGTCCGGCTAAGCATGACCGAGTTGAGCGGCAGGCCGGTCTTCAGGCTGGCAATATAGGATGCTTCGATGACGGGCGATTCTCCGTTCACCCAGTAATTCTCGGAGCCGATATGATAATAAGGCATGGGCATGATGGCCTGGTATTGCGACCAGTCATGATTCAAAACCCAGGCATTGTCCGGAAGTTCATTCTCCCTGTCGTTCAGGGTTTCGAATTTATTGTAATATTTTTCCGGCAGGTCCCGCATGGTATAATATGCCTCCACCCCGATGATGCCCAGTGCGATCAGAACAAAATCCCCGAACCATCGTTTTCCCATACCGGCATACCACTTCCAGAGCATATACAGGGTAAAGATGTTCATGATGTAATAAAAGGGGATAACAAACCTCCCGATGGCACGCAGCTGCCGGAAAGGTCCCGCGTAATTTAGCGAAGGCGGATGGAAGCTGAATGGGTATCCCAGGGCCAGGAACAGGCAGAGTATGGCGCCTGCCATCAGCACATTCAGGAAGAACCGGTCCGTTACCAGAAAGGCGGATGAAAATCCTTTCCTGAACCATCTCGCAATCAAAAGTGCCACCGAGAGCGCAAACACGATCGTGGAAATAATTCCTACGTATCCAAGGGTTTTTACCGGTCCCACGATGATCCACCGGGCATAGGGTTTCATCAGGGGAAGGAACACACTGACCCAGCGGGTCGTGCTGGAAAAGAATCCCCAGGGGTAAGCGGTCCTGTCCACAGCCGGGTCATGGCTCCCGGCAAACAGGCTGAACAGGATGAATGGGACCAGCATCTGGATCAGCAAATGCGGGATCAGGAAGGCGGTCTTTCCGTAAATCTGCCTTGCACGTACCAGCAGAAACACCCAGAATACCAGCCAGGGGAGTCCCACCAGGGCAATGAAGTACACATGTTTCCCGGTCACGACCAGGATGAAAAGTCCGAACAGGCTTGATACCAGGTAACCCGGCTTCCGGTAAAACCTCAGCATCAGGTACAGCGCCACGGGGATCACATAGGCATAGGCCAGGTTGTAATGACCGCTCAGGCGCTGCCACTGTGTGGAAAGAAAGGTGACCAGAACAGCACCTGCGATGGCATACCAGGCCGGCAGATCCAGTTCTGCCAGTATCAGGAAGAGAAAAAGCGCACAGAGCACATAGGAGAAAAGCATCCAGAGATTGAGGATACCAAGTGCATAATCCGAAAAGTCAAGTCCCACATCCCGGCAAAGCTTGATAAAATTGGTCAGAAAGGTCTGGTTGCCCGTATAAAAAACCGACTCCCCGTAAGGATAATTCATGCCTTCGAACATCCAGTAGCTGGAGTCATGCTCGATATGGTAGAGGCTGCCAAATGTACTTTTCAGTCCATCTCCCCCGGAGGCGAATGAAACCTGGTTGGCTTCGAGGATCTGCCGGTGAAAGAACAGGAAAAGAATGAGTATGGTAAGCAGCAGGGTGATGAGGGCACCGGTGCTTTTGGAAATTTTCACTGGATTTAGCATCTGTCCTGGATAAAAAAGTGAGGTCGTTTCTTGGATTCGTTAAACAGTCTGGCAATGTATTCCCCGATGATCCCGATACTCAGCAACTGCACCCCACCGAGGAAAAGGATGGTGAACATCATGGATGTCCAGCCCGGAGTGGTTTTCCCGAAGAAGTAATTCAGGATGGCGTATATGCCATAGGCCATATCGAATACCAGGATGATCAAACCGAGGATAAAACTGATCCTGAGGGGTTTTGCAGAAAAGGAAGTGATCCCATCCAGTCCCAGGCGCAGAAGCATCCTCCCTGAAAAAGAGGTCCGTCCAGCATGCCGCTCCGGTGCTGTAAAGGGGATGCTGGTCTGGCGGAAACCCA
>CAZVLG010000070.1:0-2194 GCA_964627835.1 uncultured Bacteroides sp. | reverse complement strand
GTATCGTAATGCAGGGAGGCTATGTCCCTCTGGTTCCCGTCCACCGTCAGCTTGATGTTTGAAAGGGCGAAGTCGGCGTGCGGCTCCTTGACGCCCCAGCCGAAATCCATGATCAGGGTGTCGCCGGATTCATCAATTTCGCATACGGCAAATGGAGACTGGATGATCTGCAGGTCATCGACATAGTACCGGCCGACGTTGTGAAAATGGATGGGGATCCTGGCCGAATCAAGGTCAGGTATAAAGGTGAAGGACAGCAGTTTCCATTCGTTGAAGGGGACTTCCCCGGGATCCCCCTCGGAGCCCATCCTGCCTTTTTCTTCGTATCCGGCCCAGATTCCTGCTGTGAAACTCAGGTTGGCAGCCGGGGCAATGTTGGTGAATACCCTGACGGTTGCCCGGTATAGTTCATCCGGCTCCTCTGTCATGACCGGCCAGTTGATGGCCTGGATGCTCCAGGAATTGTCACCCAGTTTGGTCACATCAACCATCAGGGCAAGATTGCCTTCGTACTTGATGAGGCTCTGGACCTGAACGGTACCGGTGCCGTTGTCGTCGACCAGGCACTGCCAGTGGTCCAGCAGGTCCACGTTGTCTGGTGTTACCGTCTCCCCATCGGTGCAGTTTTCAAATCCGCCGTTGATGGCGAGGTTGTCCTGGGCCTGCAGGCTACCGAAGGCCAGGGCCAGGAATGGGATAAGGTAAAGTTTTATTCTCATAATCTGCGGTTTTAAGGTTCGTCAAATATCGTATGCGGAGGGAACAGGGGGGCATCGAAATATCAAGCGCCCCGGTTCCTTCCATAGAATGGTCATTAATTATATCCAGGATTCTGTGGAAATTTCTCATCCGGCTGGGTCGGATCGATGCAGAGGTCGATCTGGGTCTGGGGGATCGGCCTCAAGACATGGTGATCCTGGATGTTGGAAGCTGCCTGAACGTTATGGAGCCGCACCCTTTCCACCAGCTTCCCGGTCCTCACCAGGTCGTACCAGCGCATGGATTCGCCGCACAGCTCGCGGGTGCGCTCGTCAAGGATGAAGTCGATGTTGATATCTCCTGCCGTGACCTGCATGGCCGGTACGGCTGATGCATCGACCGCCGCACGTGTCCTCAGGACGTTGATCATGTTTGCGGCCTCGGCCGGGTTGCCTGCCATGCAGGCTGCCTCGGCGGCGATCAGGTATACTTCCGAAAACTTGTAAACGATATACGGCCTTACGGATGTGGCCTGGATATCTGCACGCTGGGTGTCGTCGTATTTCTTCATGGTCGGGAAGTAGGCGTTCTGCACGCTGACCGCCCTGGGAGTATAGACCGAGCAGCCAAGCTTGACCGAATCGGCCACGCTCAGGTTGACCGGGGATATAAAGATAGCTGTATCCCCGTCTGTGAATTTCTGCTCTCCAACCAGGGATGGATCGATCCACCCGCTGTCGGCCTCGTACTGTTCCCATTCCGGGATCCTTGCGTCCTCCCCGTAATTGCATATCCAGGCGATCTTGAAGGATTTGCTATAACGGGAGTCGTTCACCTTGTCCGCGAAACAGTCGTTCAGCAGCCAGTCTGTCGGTTTGAAGCGTGCCCATGGCCGGCCGTTCTCCAGATCCCTTTGCATGCCGGGCAGCCTTTCATAAACGATCCGGAAGAAGAAATTGCTCCGGTTCTGGGAGTTGCCGATATCCGGATCCACCCCGTAGGTCTGGGTTGTAAAATTGAACAGTTCATCGTTGTTGCGTTCACAGGTGAAAATTACTTCCGAATTGTCCTCGTTCCCTTCCGCATGGATGTCGGCATAATCGGCCAGCAGTTCCACACCGTATGTGGCACGGTTGGTTATCAGTTCACTGGCAACGTCATAGGCGCTGTCGAAGTCTGCAGGCTGGTTCAGCCGCCATGCCCGGGTGAGGTATGCCATGGACAGCAGGTGCTTGGCAGCCGCCTTGCCTACCCTGCCCGGTTCGTCCGGCACATCGGGCAATTCAGCGGCTGCTTCCTTGAGGTCCTGGATGATGACCTTGTACACGTCTGCCATCGGGGCCCGTGAAGCAATGGGCGAGGGTTTGGTAATGAACTCTTTATTCAGGGTCACATCCCCGTAAAATCGCACCAAAAGAAAATACCAGTGCGCCCTGAGGTATTTTGCCTGGGCGATGGCCTGGGCCTTTTCGGTCGGGTTCATGTCTGCCTCCGG
>CAZVLG010000069.1:0-29898 GCA_964627835.1 uncultured Bacteroides sp. | reverse complement strand
GTTATGAGCCCAACGAGCTACCAACTGCTCCACCCCGCAAGATTTCAGAGTGCAAATGTACATTAAGAAATTGGAATCTCAAAAAATCAGGGATTTTTTTAACACCCCTTTAAATACTGTTATTCGGGGGTGAGCTTACTTTTCCGTTCAGGTATAATTAGTTGGTTTGAGGTGATATATCTCATCTGAAACAACGGCTAATCTACGGTTATTTTCGTTTGATTTGTGTAATTCGTTCCATGCGGATTGGATTAATGTATTTATATCTAAAATATTTATTATCCGGACTGCTGATTTTGTACGCATCTTGCAGCCAGTCACAGGATTGGAGTCCCCCGGCAAAAGGAATCCTGGACCTCCGCAACTATGAGTTCAATGCACATTCTTATGTTAAGCTGAATGGAGAATGGGAATTTTACTGGCAAACTTTCGTCTCGCCCGAAGAGTTACGATCAGCAAATCCTCCCGTACCAACCCTGTACGGCAGGGTCCCGGCATACTGGATTGATTATAATAAAGAAGGATTTTCGTTTCCGGGAACGGGTTTTGCCTCCTATCGGCTCCGGATCCTGCTGCCTGAAGGATTTACAGAATATCTGGGCTTCGATATACCGGTCTTCGATGCTGCGATGACCCTGATGCTTGACGGAGAGGAAATCCTGCGCAACGGCCAACCGGGAACTTCGGAAGAATCGAGTACAGCAGAATATCTGCCGCTGACTGCGGTATATAAACCTGCTTCCGACACTCTTGAGATCCTGTTGCATGTTTCCAATTTCCAGCATCGAAGGGGAGGATTCTGGAAATCCATGCAGATAGGCTATCCATCCATGATCATCAAGACCAAGCAGAAATACCGCCTGGTCAGCTTTATATCCCTGGGCATACTGCTCGCATTTGCCCTGTTTTTCTTTTTCTTTTACCTATTCTACCGGAAAGACAAGATCCCACTGACTTTTTCCCTTATCCTGACCGGGGTTTTTATCCGGATGATGAATACGGACCTTTATCCGGTGAATTATGTTCTTGATATTTCATGGGACTGGACCGTAAAACTTGAATATCTGGGAACTTTCCTGGCATTGGGTGCAGCCATCTGGTATTTCTTTCAACTTTTTCCGACCCGGTATATGCTGTGGATAACCCGTATCAATACTATCCTGATCATACTCTCCGGATTTGTAATAATTTTCTTCAAGGTCCGGATATTCGCCTATACCATGCTGTACTTCCAGCCGGCTGTGTTGCTTTTCATCACGTATTACATCATTGCCTGCGTATGGAGTATTTTCAAAGGGAACCGGAAAAATATATTCCTTCTTGCAGGATTGATCCTATTCATTGCCGCGCTGGTGAACGATATTCTGGTAGCAAATTCGATATCTGCCTTATCGAAAACCTATACGGTTCATTTTGCCTTGCAGGTATTTATTTTCATCCAGGCCATCCTGATTATCCGGACCTGGATTAGCGCCTTTATGGAAAGGGAAAAACTCGTCAGGGAAATTGAATACATCAACAGAAACCTGGAAACCCTTGTGGATGAAAGGACCCTGGAACTGAACAAAAGGACCAGGGAAATACAGCAAAAGAATGAATACATCGAAGCCAGGAACAGGGAACTTAAGGATGCCCTCGATTTTAAGAACCGGGTCTTCACCATCATCGCACATGACCTTAAAAGCCCGGTTGCCAACCTGGTACAGAACTCCATACTCCTTAATTATAGTCTCGGCGGTCCGGAACGCGATAGACTGATAGGATCTTTTGCTGAACTTAGTAATTCGGCGCTGAATTTAATCGATAATCTTTTGTACTGGGGAAGGAGCCAGGGAGACCAGTTGAATTATAAACCTGAAAAACTGGATATCAAACTGGTAGTCAAAGATGTCCTGAAACTTATTGGTGAAATGGCGAGACAGAAATCCATTTCGCTCGAACAGGATTTTGAAGGAGATACCATCGTATTCGCGGACAGGGAATTGCTTGATATCGTTTGCAGGAACCTTCTGTCCAATGCTATTAAGTTTACCGGCCAAGGAGGCAAGATTCGTATAAATTCCAGCAAAGCTGCAAATAGCGGGAAACTGACCCTCCGGTTCCGGGATAATGGGATCGGAATCCCACAAAAAAGATTAAAAGCTCTATTGGACACATCCTCCGAACTGATCAGTACGGTTGGTACGGCAAAGGAAAAGGGGACCGGACTGGGATTGAGGTTATGTTACGAACTTGTCCACGTGAATAAGGGTGAGCTCAGTATTGAAAGCAAAGAAGGTGTGGGAACAACCGTATCCGTCAGCATCCCGCTAGCCTGATCCTGTGGGCGAGATGCTCATAATCAACCTAATTTCAGGGGTATCTTTGGAACTGTGTTTATTCGGAGGCCACAATGGTAATGGGAATTTTAATTATTCCCTTCAAATCATTCCCGAGATCAAGCATGGCCTCGTCGTCCGTGTCATAGGTCCATGTAACCTCGTATCCATTGCCATCCAGGTAACTTTTTTCCAGGACGGTTAACATATTGGTCAGATACTTTTTCGACCCGCTGTTCACATATTCCAGGTGAATATCCACAACGGTGTGCCGGGGCGGTTTCTGCACATACTCCCTGCAGGCTTCTATAACAGGTTCATAGAACTCGAATGAATCTTCTGGAATGGATCTTCCTTTTATGGTGATTTCTCCCAGGTCAATCAGGATAGACGGGGTGGTTCTTGTTTCTTCGACTTGGAATACCATGAGCATTGGTTTTTAATTTGGCTACTTCAAAGTTAAGATGAAAAGGCTAAATAATCAACTGCTTACTTGGCGTTGAACAAAGAGTTCTCTTCCTCAAGCTCGAAAAGTGTGGGATAATCCTGCAGGATGGTAGCCATTATGGATTCACGCATAAACTTGGATTTGTTATTGATTTTATGTTTCCTGCAGTATTCGTCAATTACCCGCTTTTCCCGGTTATTGAAAAGAATGGAGTGACGATTGATCCTTTTCAGATTAATATCCTTTTGTTTTTTTCTCTTCAAAGGAATTTAGGTTAGTCAATTGAGGAGCCAGGCTAAAATTAGAGAATTGTGTGTTTAAAAGCTATGATCTGCCCTACAAAGAATTAACATTTTTCTAACATGGAAATGAATTTGGGAAAATATACGATCAATATCTATTATAGTATAAAAGAATAATAGATATATTCATTTTCAAATTGATAAAATCCATAAAATGAGCATATAATATGATAATAATTTTCTAATAATCATAAATAAATCACATAAAAACGTATGTAAATACGTATGATAGAATGATTTTTTTATCTAAAAATGGGAACATCAGCCTGCATTAAAGTCCAGGCGGTACTACCTGGGCAGGAGGGTAAAACTTTTTCGGTGGTATGGTGTGGGTCCGTAATTGCGGATGGCCTCCCGGTGTTTCCCGGTGGGGTACCCCTTGTTGGTGTCCCAGCCGTACCGGGGGTATTCCTTATGGATGAGGCGCATAAAATCATCACGGGAGGTTTTGGCAAGAATCGATGCTGCTGCGATGGACATAAATATGGCATCCCCTTTAACGACAGTATTATGACCGATGCCGGGGTATGGGTGGAAGCGGTTACCATCAACAAGCAGGTGGTCCGGAATGGTTTTTAACAATGAAACGGCACGGTGCATGGCTAGGATGGAAGCCTCGAGGATATTCATGGAGTCGATTTCTTCCGGATCGGCAGAAGCAACGCCAAAGGCGATGGCTTCCGATTGAATGATGTCCCGCAGCTTGAACCGGGTACTTTCCGAAAGCTTTTTGGAATCATTAAGTGATGGGTTTGAAAAACCCGGCGGGAGGATCACGGCTGCGGCAAACACGGGACCGGCCAGGCATCCCCGGCCGGCTTCATCACATCCGGCCTCAATCCGGTTTTTATGCATGTATGGTTTCAACATGTGTCCATTACACGGAGGATTGAATTCCAGAGAAGTTCCGATGTTTTATCCCAGCTGAATTTCTTTGCACGCTCCCTTCCGGCTCGTATGAGCCTGGACCTTATTGCCGGTTTTGTAGCAAGTTTCAGCATTCCATGGGCGATGGCATCCGGGTCCCGGGGACTGGCATAGATGGCTGCATCGGCAGCTATTTCCGGCAGGGCGGTAACGTTTGAGGCAAGGATGGGAACCTCGCAGCGCATAGCTTCCAGGAGAGGAATACCGAAACCTTCAAAAAGAGGAACGAATGTCAATCCCTCCGAGGCACCCAGTACTTCACGAAGTTTTTCCGGCGACAGCCTGCCCGTAAATACAATATCCCCCTTGTATTGCATGCCCGCGTATGACTTCTCCATTTCTCCTGTCATAAACATTTTCTCCCCAACGATAACAAGCTTATATTCCCTGGCGATCTTTGTCCGGAACCGATCGAATGCCTGCAGGAGGTTTGGCAGGTTCTTTCTGGGGTGCATGGATCCGACAAACACAAAGTAGGGGATGCCTCCGGTAAGCCATTCCCTGTGACTGGCAGATTCCTCCGGTGATTGTGGGGAAAACAACTCATTCATCCCGTTGTAAACCACATCGATCTTTTCCGGATCCACACCGTAACTATTCACCAGGTCCGCACGTGAGTATTCAGAAACGGTGGTGATCCGGTTCGAATGGCTGGCAAAACGGGGGAAATACCTGCGGTAATAAATCCGCGAGGACCATGGCAGGTCCATTGGACGGTGATGGAAATTTATGTCATGGATCGTAATAAGGCTGGGGATCTTAAGGTGAAGGGGCATGTATCCATCCGGTCCCAGGTAGAGATCTGCCTTATGATTCCGCAAGACCCGCGGCAGGCTGTATTCAAACCAGGCGTACCAGAGCAGGGGGTGCCGGGCAGGTGGAGGCACTACCAGGGGTTTGATATTGCTGCCGTAGATAAATTCGGGGGAATAGGGGCGGTCAAAAAGAAAAAGAAACGTATGTTCCGGGTGGCTTTGCGTTATTCTCTTCAGGCTTTCATGTGTGAACCAGCCGATGCCTTCAAGCTTATCTTTCAGTAATAAACGTGTGTTTACAGCGATGTTCATGAGGCTAGGTGTGTCAGACCAGTGTAATATTCAAACAAAAATATAGTTTGTAATTTAAATAACGGTTTGAACAGATATCTTTGTTTACAGATGAAGAGAAAATTCGTTACCAATCTGGCCCTTGTCCTGTTCCTGAACATCCTGGTCAAACCATTCTGGCTCTTCGGGATCGACCGAACGGTCCAGAACGTAGTGGGGGCAGATATTTATGGATTCTATTTCTCGCTTTTCAGTTTCTCAATCCTGCTGAATATACTGCTTGACCTGGGCATAACCAATTATAATAACCGGAATATTGCCAGGCATCCTGACAGGCTTTCCGTGAATTTCTCCAGCATCGTAGGCCTGAAGTTCCTTCTGGCGATACTCTATGCGGCAGTTTGTCTGGCAGTGGGATTGCTGCTGGGGTATCGGGAAGAACATTTCAGGCTGCTCTGGATCCTGGTCCTGAATCAATTCCTTGCCTCATTCATCCTGTATCTTCGGTCCAATATCAGCGGATTGCATTTCTTCCGGACCGACAGCTTGATCTCCGTACTGGACAGATCCCTGGTTATTCTCATTTGCGGGGTTTTGTTATGGGGCAATGTTACGGACCGGGTTTTCCGGATCGAGTGGTTTATCTATGCCCAGACAGCTGCCTACACAATTACGGCAATGGTGGCTTTTCTGATCGTGCTGTACAGATCAGGGCATTTCCGCCTCCGGATCGATCTTCGGAAATTTGTGTCGATCCTCCGGGAAAGCTATCCCTTTGCGGTGCTGATTTTTCTGATGTTTGTTTATTACCGGATTGATTCTGTGCTTCTTGAGCGTATGCTGGTGAACGGTAAGCAGCAGGTCGGCATCTATGCCCAGTCCTTTCGTATACTGGATGCCGCGTTTATGTTCGCAAGCCTTTTTGCCGGACTGTTGTTGCCCATCTTTTCAAGAATGCTCAAGAACAGGGAACCGGTCGAAGGAATGGTCAGCCTCTCGCTTACCCTGATCCTCATCCCTTCCCTGATGCTGGCTGCCATCGGGATATTTTATTCAAAGGAGGTGATCGGCCTTTTGTATCTCGAGCATCTGGAAGCCTCCTCCAGGATTTTCCCACTGCTCATGATAGGATTCGCCTTTATCGCGGTATCCTATATTTTCGGGACCCTGCTGACCGCAAACAGGAACCTGAGGGAGCTGAACCTGCTTGCTTTGTCCGCCGTGATTTTAAACCTTGTGCTGAACCTCATCCTGATACCCAGGCATTTCGCTTACGGAGCTGCGCTAAGCTGCCTGCTTACCCAGGGGTATGTGGCCCTGGGCCAGGTCATCATTGCAGTTTATTTCCTGAAACTGCGACTGGCGCCTGGCTATATACTGAGGATTGGCCTGTCCGCTCCCCTGATCCTGGGCGGGGCCTATATCAGCGCAAATTTTATCGGGAACTGGTATCTTGGTATGGGACTGTTCATTGGATGGGCCGGACTTATGACCTTCTCACTAAGGCTGGTAAGGATTGGGGATCTGCTGAAACTCATGCCTGCCAGGGAACCATAGACGGTATTCAGGCACCCTTTGAAAGATTGCCTGCAAGCTGCCCGCATGCAGCATCGATGTCCTCGCCCCGGCTGCGGCGTATGTTCACGATCATATTCCTGGATTCGAGGAATTCAGCAAAGGCATGCAGGCGTTCGGGGGAAGTTTTTTGCTGGCCGGCACCGGGGACCTCATTGTATTCAATAAGATTAACCTTACAGGGCGTGATCCTGCAGAATGCGGCAAGTTCCTTTGCATCCGTAAGTCCATCGTTGAAATCCTTCATCATCAGATACTCGTAGGTAATTCTCAATCCTGTCTCCTGGTGGAAATGACGTATTGCCTCTGCCAGGGAAGGCAATGGATTGGCTTTATTTACCGGCATGATCCAGCTTCGTTTTTCATTGTTTGCCGTATGAAGGGATATGGCGAGGTCAAATTTGACCCCGTCATTTGCAAGCCTTTTTATTCCTTCCACAATTCCAGCAGTCGAAAGGGTGATCCTGCGCGGGGATATCCCCATGCCGGAGTCCGAAGTGATAAAATGGATGGCACGCATTACATTGTCGTAATTCAACAGGGGTTCTCCCATGCCCATGAATACAATATTGCTGAGTCCCCTTCCATATGCAGTTTGCGACGACTCCTGCAGGAGCACTACCTGGTCATAGATTTCCCCTGAGCTAAGGTTCCTCCTGCTTTTAAGCCTGGCGGTGGCACAAAAACTGCAGTTCAGCTGACAGCCGATCTGGGAAGATATACATGCCGTTACCCTCTGGCGGCTGGGGATCAGCACACCTTCGGCCAGATAATCGCCGGATCCTGAATAACCGAATTTCCTGGTGCCGTCCCTGCTGACCTGTTCCGTAACAAGTTCAAGGTGGGAAATGCTGAAATTTTCGCGCATGCGTCCACGAAGCCGAACCGGAAGATTACTCATGGATTCGAAATCTCTTGCATTTCTTTTCCAGAGCCATTCCATGATCTGGCGGGCACGGAAAGGCTGCTCACCTTCCCGGACCAGGAATTCCCTGATCTCTGCTTCTTCCAGTTCCCTCAGGTCCTTTACGGCGTTTGTATTCATCCGATAAAAGTAAACATTCGCGGAGAATTGAGTTCCGATTCTTTTGATATCCTTAAAGATTAATTAATATTGTATACCTATGGATTATCTCGGAATGGTTCGCAGGGGGACTGGGTTCTTCCTGTTGCTGGTCATTCTTCTCCCGGTTCATGCTGACGAGGGGATGTGGCTCCTGCCGCTTCTTGAGGAGTTGAACTTGGAGAGGATGGAACAGATGGGATGTGAACTATCGGCAGAGGATTTTTACAGCCATGATAAAATAAGCCTGAAGGACGTGATCGGGACCCTTGATCACGGCAGCTGTACTGCGGGAATTATTTCCGATGAGGGACTGATCCTCACCAATCGGCACTGCGGGGAGGATGAAATTCAGTCCCACAGCAGTCCCGAGCATGATTACCTTACCATGGGCTTCTGGGCGATGTCGAAGGAGGAAGAACTGCCAAACCCGGGCAAAACAATCTCCTTTGTCGTCCGTATGGAAGATGTTACCGAAAGGGTACTGGCCATGGTAAACCAGGAGATGACCGAGAAGGAAAGAGATGCGGAGATCGAAGAAGTATCCGACAAGATCATTGAGGAAGCCATACAGGATAGCCATTATGAGGCATTTGTCCTGCCTTTCTACGAAGGGAATGTATATTATATGGTTGTCCTGGAAACCTTCAGGGATGTCAGGTTGGTAGCGGCGCCTCCTGAATCCATCGGTCGTTTTGGAGGCGATTCCGACAACTGGGAATGGCCCAGGCACAATGCAGATTTCTGCCTGATGCGGATCTATATGGCTCCGGACGGGACCCCCGCTGACTATTCACCCGACAACATACCGTACCGGTCAAAAAACCACCTTGTCATATCAACGAAAGGATATGGTGAGAATGATTTTACGCTTGTGATGGGATTCCCCGGAACGACAGACCGGTACCTGACCTCTGCAAGGGTCCGTGAGATTGCAGACATCGAAAATGAAAACAGGATACGGATCCGCAGGGTGGCTCTTGATCTGATTGCCGGGGACATGTCAGCCGATGACAGGGTACGGATACAATACGCTGCAAAACATTCCCGGCTCAGCAATTACTATAAGTACTCGATCGGTCAGAATAAATATATCTCCATCCTCCAGGTTCCGGGAAAAAGAAAAACACAGGAGGAGGAATTCTTACGATGGGCCAGACAGGATTCAATGAGGAAGCCGGCCTACGATCATGTGATCTCCGACATGGAAGAAGCCATACGGGCTAGAAAGGAGATGGAAAACGCCCTCAGCTACCTGGAAGAAATCTTCCTGTTGCATAAAGCCGTCGAGGTCTATGATTTTGCGGCCTCGGCCATACCGCTTTACCTTAATAACCTGGGATTCGACTCAGGAGACCGGGAAGAACAGGAACTGATCCGTGAAATGAAAGAGGAAGCCCGGGTTTTTTTCCGGGATTTCAATCCCCCGACTGACCGGAAAGTGGCCAGCGCACTGATCAATCAATATGCCATCCAGGTGGAACCTCTTTATTTCCCGGGGATTTTCAGCACCATCCATAAAAAATTCAGGGGAGACATCGACCGTTACCTGGACCATCTTTACCGGAAATCGGTTTTTGCAGACAGTACCCGGTTCAACAAATTCATACAGGACCCCAAACATAAGGTGCTTCTGAAAGACCCGGCCTTCCTGGGGGCATTCGCACTTCATTATGCTTATATCCAGATACTGGATGAATACGAGATCCTGGAGGAGAGCTATGCAGCTGCCTCAAGGAAATATATTCGGGGCTTGCTGGAAATGTATCCGGACAGCCTTTTCTACCCGGATGCAAATTCAACATTAAGGATTAGTTATGGAACCATCACTGGCTACCATGCCCGGGATGCTGTTGATTATGATTATTTTACCACCTTGGCAGGAGTCATGGAAAAGGAAGATCCCTCGAACAAGGAATTCTGGGTGCCGGAAGCGCTGAAAGAACTTTACAGGGAAAAAAGATACGGTCCCTATAGCAATGACTCGATCATGAAGGTCTGCTTTTTGACCAACCTGGATACTACCGGTGGAAACTCAGGAAGCCCGGTCCTGAATGCAAGGGGAGAGGTGATTGGTTTGAACTTTGATGGGAACTGGGAATCCCTGAGCGGAGACATTATCTACGAGCCGGCCTTCCAGAGGAGCATATGCGTGGATATACGGTATGTCCTGTTTATTATTGATCATTATGCCGGGGCCAGGCATCTGGTGGAAGAAATGGACCTGCATGACTGAAAAAAAGATCATCATTTATACCGACGGGGCCGCCAGTGGCAATCCGGGACCCGGGGGATACGGCGTGGTCATGAAATACGGTACCCATCGCAAGGAACTTTCCGGAGGCTTCCGGCTCACCACCAACAACCGGATGGAATTGCTTGCCGTGATCATGGCGCTTGAACAACTTAAATACGATGACTCCTCCGCCATCATATATTCTGATTCCAGGTATGTCTGTGAGGCGGTCAACCAGAAATGGCTTTTCGACTGGGAAAGAAAAGGCTTTAAAAAGAAGAAAAACCCTGACCTCTGGAAAAAGTTTCTTGAATTATTCCGAAAGCACAGTATTGAACTGGTATGGATCAAGGGACATAATAACATAGCAGAAAACGACCGCTGCGACCAGCTTGCCGTGGAAGCATCAAGACAGCCCGATCTCCCGGTTGATGAGGGTTACGAACAGGAGGAAAGTACTTTGTTTGATTAAAACAATCCTGGATCATTCATTTTTTTATTACTTTGCTAAATTGATTGTCGGGGATTTTGAAGCAAACCACTACATCCGTATTGCATTTCAAGGGGAAACTTACCTTTGAAAGGATCGGGGTCCTTTTGAATGAATTGAAAACCAAGAAGGACTTATTCAAGATCCAGCCGGTTTTGTATAAAAAGCTTTTAACCCTAATGATTGAAGTGCTGGAAAATATTTTCAGGTATTCCGATAGCTACGAGGATTTTATCTCCCAGCATCCTCAGTACCTTCCTGAATTTGAACTGAACAGGAACGACAAAGGCTTCAGGCTGACGGCCAGAAACCCGATCCGCGATAAAGACATAGAAGAGGTCCGGGCCAGGATCGAGAGGATCAATACTTCAAACGAACATGAACTGAAAAAGACCTACCGGGAAACCATTACCAACGGAATGTTTACCGAGAAGGGTGGAGCCGGATTGGGTCTCATAGAAATGGCCAAAATCACGGACCAGGAACTTTTGTTTAACTTTCGGCCCGCTCCGGCCGGATATTCGATTTTTGAATTAATCCTTCATATTAACCATACTGATCAAAAAATCTATGGATGACTTAATGATTCCCGCAACGGATTTTACCCCCAAAGTAAGCTTTCTGGCTGACAGCGGCCAGCTCGAAATTTCAGGAGTCTCGAGACCTGAGGATGTCGCAGGATTTTATGAAGAACCTCTTTCCTGGCTTGCTGAATTTGAAGAACAGGTCCTGAGATCCGAGAACCGTTACGGTATACAGGAACTGAATGTGAGCTTTAAAATGTCCTACTTTAATTCCTCCTCCTCCAAATACATCATACAGATGCTGCGTCATATCAAGAACCTTATTTCCGGTGGTATAGGAACCAGGATCGAATGGTACTACGAGGAAGGGGACGAGAAAATGATGGAAGACGGGGAAGACATTGCCGAAGCCGTTGAACTGGAGTTCAATTATATTGAATTGGAGGATTGAATTTGCGGGCAGCCGGATGCTCTGTTCCCATTCGTACAGAGGTGTTCAGAATCGGACAGAATTCTTCTAAATCCAACCTTTAGATATATCATAAAGAACATAATATCAGCATCTTAAACATGCTGGCACAAAATGTGCGTTCCTGTCCCGGGGAATGAGTATGTTCAAGAATTATTTCATAATAGCTTTCAGGAACCTTCTGAAATACAGGGTTCACTCCATCGTTAACATTCTCGGATTATCCGTCGGTATTGCAATCAGTATCCTGATCCTGGTCCTGGTTCACGATGAACATAGCTATGACAGGTATAATGAGAACTGGCAGAGGATATACCGGGTCAACCGGATAGCCGAAGTCGACGGTACACTGATGGATGGGGCCATTACGCCCATTGCCTTGAGGGATGCCCTGCTTGAAGAAATACCGCAGGTGGAACAGGCCGTCCGCCTGCTGAAGGGAAGCCATAAGAGGGTATCATACGGCGACATTCATTTTTCTGCCGATGAATTCTATTATACGGATGATACTTATTTTTCAGTTTTTTCAATTCCCCTTCTGGCGGGAGATCCCGAAACCGTTCTTTCTGAAGAATACACCATGGTGCTGACGGAAAGTACCGCAGAGAAGTATTTTAGGGATGAAGATCCGATCGGGAAGGTCCTGTCCCTCGATAATGGCTGGAAGTTTACCATAACGGGCATCTGCCAGGATGTACCGCCCAATTCCCATTATCACTTTGATTACCTCGCCTCCCTCAAAGGGATCATTGAACAATATGAGAAGGAAAAATGGCTGGCGGAAATGGTCAGCACCTATATACTTGCCGGGGATGAACAATCCCGTGATATCATTGAATCCCGTTTCCCCGGGATCATCGAGCAACACATAATGAAGCATCTGGATGCCTATATGGGTGAAAATGCCAGACAATTCACCGATGATGACCATTATGCCTTTTACCTGCAACCCCTTGCCGACATCCATTTGAATGCCAGGCAGGAGGGTGAGTTTGAGGCGGGGACCGACAGGATATATATCTATGTTTTCACCATTATTGCCATACTGATACTGGTCATAGCCTGTGTGAATTTCATGAACCTTGCCACGGCGAAATCGGCAGTAAGGGCCAAGGAAGTGGCATTGCGCAAAGTGGTTGGCGCCACACGCAGGCAGATCAGCGTCCAATTCCTTTCTGAATCCATCCTGTACAGCTTTGCAGCCCTGGCGCTCTCATTCGTGGTACTGGAGTTAATACTGCGCCCTTTTAATGCCTATACAGGGAAAGATCTTGATATTTTTTATTTCAGCAATCCCTGGCTGATCCCGGTATTCCTCCTGGGAGCGATCCTAATAGGTGTTTTTGCCGGCAGCTATCCGGCTTTTTATCTCTCTTCTTTCAAGGTCCTCAATATTCTGAAGGGAAGGAGCTTTGAAGGGATGTACAGCACCCGGCTGAGGGGATTCCTCGTACTTTCACAGTTTACGGTATCCATCGTCCTGTTTATCTCAAGCATGATCATCATCCAGCAGGTGAAGTTTTTCAGGGAATCGAACCTGGGCTTTAACCGGAATAATATCATCGTGGTCCAGCGGGCCTACGCCCTGCAGGACAAGCGGGAGGAATTCAAGGAGGCCCTGCTGAAGCACCCGCGCATAAATGCAGCATCGGTGTCTGCGGGACTTCCGGGCAGGGCCATGGAACAATTTCCAGTCCGGATCGATACCGTGGGTGGCAGCCGGCTGGTTTACATACATCCCATGGAAGCAGATTACGATTTCCTGAGCACCATGCAGATGCATGTTGTCGAAGGAGGGAGCTATCAGCGTAATGACAGCACCTGTTACCAATCCATTCTGATAAACGAAACGGCCGCAAGGCAGATGGGAGTGGATAATCCCATCGGCATGAAGGTTTACGGGATCGGGCTCCTCGGATCAGAGATCGAGTATACCATTCGGGGCGTTGTCAAGGATTATCATTTCGAGTCCCTTCACCATGAGATCAAGCCCCTTGCCATTGGACTGATACA
Organism: uncultured Bacteroides sp.; assembly: GCA_964627835.1. GTDB lineage: Bacteria > Bacteroidota > Bacteroidia > Bacteroidales > SM23-62 > SM23-62. The sequence goes on along the minus strand of CAZVLG010000069.1, from coordinate 16,487 downwards.
TGAGAAATCCCATCCGCAGTATCTTTCTGTCAGGATCTCGGGAGAGCAGATGGACGAAAGCCTGGAATACATCCAGAAGGTCTGGCATAAATTCGTGGGGGATGAACCCTTCGATTACTATTTCCTTGACAGCTATCTGGATAACCTTTATAACGAAGAAGAAACGACCGCGCATATCTTCACCATTTTCACTTTCCTGGCCATTTTTATTGCTGCCCTGGGACTGTTCGGGCTGGCTACTCACACAGCCGAGCAGAAGACACGCGAGATCGGGATACGGAAAGCCATGGGGGCATCCATGCCCAAGATCACCATTATGTTATCCACCGAGTTCACCAAGTGGGTGATCTGGGCCAACCTGATCGCTTTCCCCGTGGCCTACCTGGGAATGAAGCTCTGGCTCGGGAAATTCTCCTATCATATAAATATTGAAACCTGGCTGTTCTTCCTGGCAGCCATTCTTGCCCTTGCCATTGCACTGGTTACGGTTATCTACCAGGCCATGCGATCGGCCAGCGCCAGTCCCGTTAAAGCATTGCAGTACGAATAAGCATTTCATTGATAACGTCCGGCAAACATAGTATACTTAACCCAGCTCCTGAGCCATGTTCAAGAACTTCATCAAAGTTGCGATCCGCAACATACTCCGGCAGAAAGCCTATTCCCTGATCAATGTATTTGGGCTTGCCGTAGGGCTTGCCAGCAGCATGCTGATCACCCAGTTTATCGCTCATGAATTGAGCTACGATCGTTTTCACTCCAGGAGTGAACAGATCTACCGGCTCTGCGTGCGGGGGAAGATCGGAGAGCAAAACATGAACATGGCTTTTACGGCCATGCCGACTGCCGAGGCCTTTCTCATGGAGTTCCCGGAGATTATTAATGCATGCCGGCTGGATGTGCGTGAGAATGTGTATTTCCGGTATGCAGAGCAGACCTTTATTGAAGATGATATAATGTGGGCCGATTCCACCTTCTTTAATATTTTTGATTTCAGGCTGCTGTCAGGCGATCCCGGCCAGGTCCTGAGGGAGCCGAACGCGATCGTACTGACCGAAGATATGGCCCGCAAGTATTTTGGGGATGAGGACCCCGTCGGAAAATCCATTGCCGTATTCAATGACAGTTCTCTGTATCGTGTAACGGGCGTTGTGGAGAACTGTCCTGAGAACAGCCACATGGCCTTCAATTCCCTGGTTTCGTTCCATAGCCGGAATGATGCCGGCCGGACTTTCTGGTTGAGCCACAACATCCATACCTATTTTCTGCTGACACCGGAGGCCGATATCGATCTGCTGAACGAAAAGATGCAGCCCGTACTGCTCAAGTATGTGGGACCCGAAGTGGAACAGTTCCTGGGGGTACAGCTGGATCAATGGGTGGAAGAAGGCAACAGTTACGGGATGTACCTTCAGTCCCTCACAGACATCCACCTGGATCCGGATGTCGACCAGACCCTCAAGCAGCCCCATGAGAAGAAGTATATCTATATTTTTGGACTGGTGGCCATTTTTATTCTGGCCATTGCCTGCATCAATTTCATGAACCTTTCCACCGCCCGCTCAGCTAACCGTGCCCGGGAAGTAGGCATGCGAAAAGTGCTGGGCTCTTCCAGGGGACTCCTGACCGCTCAATTCCTGTGGGAATCCATTTTCCTGTCCGCCATTGCCATGCTTGTCGGGATTATCCTGGTGAATCTCCTGCTCCCTACCTTCAGCAACATCGTAAATCTTGATTTAACCGTCAATAATATCAATAACTACCTGCTTGTTCCCGTGCTGATCATTCTGGCCGTCATTGTCGGACTGCTGGCAGGAAGCTACCCCGCATTTTACCTGTCTTCCTTTAAGCCTTTATCCGTATTGGCGGGAAAACAGGCCGGGGGAATGAAATCAGGCTGGCTTCGGAATCTGCTGGTTGTTCTGCAGTTTGCCATTTCCATTGGGATTATTATATCCACCCTCGTGGTAGGCATGCAGATCAGGTATATGTTAAGCAAAGACCTGGGATATGAGAAGGAACAGATGCTTATTATCAATCGCATCGGAGCCATCGGGGTAAGCCATATCCAAACATTCAAACAGGAGATCGGAAGATTACCGGGGGTAATGGCATCGACCAATTCGACCATGATCATGGGACGTACCAATAATTCAAATGCCTATATGATCGAGGGCCAACCCTTCGAACATTCTCCCGTACTGGCCACCAACTGGGTGGATTATGATTTTGCCGAAACATACAAACTGGAACTGGTTCAGGGCAGGTTTTTGTCCCCCGAAATAGCATCCGACAGTACAAATGCAGTGGTGAACGAAGCCGCCATAAGGACGTTTAACCTGGGAGATCCGTTAAGCCTGCGGCTCATTGAACCCGGCCGGACCCCGGAAGAAAGAGTCTATCACCAGATCGTGGGTGTAATTAAGGACTTCCATTTCGAATCCCTCCATTCAGATATCCTGCCCTACGTATTCATACACAAAGATGAAGCAATGAACTGGGGCGGATACCTTACCGTCAGGCTTCAAACGGACGATATTCCATCGGTTCTGAAGGAAATTGAAAAATTATGGAAGGAATTCAGTAATGAGCAGCCATTTGAATATTCTTTCGTGGACAAAGACTTTGCTGCCATGTATGCGGAGGAGGAACAAACCGGCAAGATATTCGGGGTTTTCAGCATCCTGGCGATTCTGGTGGCCTGCCTGGGACTCCTGGGACTCGCCAGCTACAGCACCGAGCAACGTACCAAGGAGATCGGTGTCCGGAAGGTCATGGGAGCCGACGTTTTTACCATCGTGCGTCTCCTGTCGAAGGAAACGGTAGTTCTTGTCCTGATTTCAACCCTGATTGCAGTACCCCTTGCCTGGTATTTAATGGGCAACTGGCTGGAGTCGTTTGCCTACCGGATCAAACTTGGACCCGGACTGTTCCTGATGGCATTCGCCGGGGCAATGATCATTGCGCTGGTAACCGTGTCCTTCCAGGCAATGCATGCGGGACTGAAAAATCCTGCAGATTCATTGCGATATGAATGAAATCCGTGTAACCATCCGATCATACGATCGTCTTTAATGTAATTACCCTATTGTGGAATCTGTTTTAAATCCTGATCCATGTTCACAAGCTTTATAAAGGTAGCCATCCGAAACATAATGCGCCAGAAGGCGTATGCCCTGATCAACGTATTTGGACTGGCCGTCGGGATTGCATGCAGCATACTGATCACCCTCTTCATCATCCATGAGCGAAGCTTTGACCGCTTCCACGAACAGGCTGACCGCATCGTGCGGGTCTGGGTGAACGGCCAGCTTGCGGATTCAAAAATATCCAGTGCGTATACAGCCATTCCAACAGGTCCGGCCTTCCTGGAGGAAGTACCGGAGGTCGTGAACTACTGCCGTATTGAACCCTGGGAGAACGTGCTCATCCGGCAGGGGGAAAGGACCTTCCTCGAAGATGGTTTTTACTGGGCAGATTCCGGGTTTTTCGAAATCTTTTCTTTCCCCCTGGTCAGCGGGGATCCCTCGAAAGCCCTGACCGAACCTCATTCCATGGTGATCTCGGAGAAAATGGCCAACAAGTATTTCGGCCAGGAAGACCCCATGGGACAAGTGCTTGAATTGTTTAACGATACCGTTGAGTACAGGATCACCGGGGTCATGAAAGACATTCCTGCAAACAGCCACCTGTCCTGTGATTTTGTGGTGGATTTCCGAAGCCTGTGGCGGGCCAACAACACCCAGTGGACCAGCAACAATGTTTTCACCTACCTGTTGCTGGAGGACGAGATTCCACCGGCCGTCCTGAACGAAAAGTTCGATCCCATCATGCGCAAATATGTCGGAGTCGAGATCAGGCAATTCCTCGGGATCAGCTTCGAGGACTGGGAGGCCAGCGGGAACTATTACAGGATACAGGCCCAGCCCCTGTCGGACATCCATTTCAATACGGACATTGAACATGCCATGAAAGCTTCCAGCGACCGGAAATACATATACATTTTTTCCCTGATCGCCCTGTTCATCATCCTGATTGCCTGCATCAATTTCATGAACCTTTCCACCGCCCGCTCAGCAGGAAGGGCCAGGGAGGTCGGCCTGCGGAAGGTCGTGGGTTCCAGCAAAGGTCAGCTCGTACGGCAGTTTCTCGCCGAATCCTTCCTCATGGTCGTGCTCGCCCTGCTGCTTGCCATGCTCATCGTTGAGCTGGCCTTGCCTTTATTCCAGAAGCATACACAGGTAAACCTGGCGGTCGATTATTTCGGCAACTGGTACACCATACCGGTGCTGCTGGGATTTGCACTGGTTGTCGGGTTGATGGCCGGTTCCTATCCGGCTTTCTTCCTCGCCTCGTTCCGTCCCGTGGCCGTCATGGCAGGCAAACTGGAGGCGGGAGCACGGAGAAGCGGGCTAAGGAGCATCCTCGTGGTCTTCCAGTTCTCGATATCCATCTTCATCATCCTGGGCACCATCGTCATCAGCAGACAGCTGAACTTCCTGCTCAATAAGGAGCTTGGATTTTACAAGGACCAACTCGTCGTGATGGAGCGTTTCGGCACCGTAGGCAGGGAACGGGTGGAAACCTTCAAACAGGAGATCTCGAAAATCCCCGGTGTAATCTCCTCGGCATCTTCCACCATGGTGCCCGGCCGTGTCACGAATTACAACGGACATATGATGGAGGGGCGGCCCCAGGACCAGACTTACCTGCTGGAAGTTAACTATGCCGACTATGATTTTCCGGAGACCTATGGCCTGAGCATCGTTGAAGGGAGGTTCCTCAACAGGGATTTTGCATCCGACAGCATCAACATTGTAATCAATCAATCGTCAGTTCGCAAATTCGGTATAAATGAACCTCTTAAAACCACTTTCCTCCAGCCTGGAGATGAGGACAGAGCGATAACCCGCTTACCAGTCGTGGGGGTGATAAAAGATTTTCATAATGCCTCCCTGCATACCGAGATACGGCCCTATATGATGCGGATCAGGCCCCCGGGATGGAACTGGATCCCTTTCCTGACCGTTCGCCTGGAACCTTTGAACATGCAGGGTACCCTGAAGCAGATCGAAAATGTATGGAAGGAATTTACCAACGACCAGCCGTTTGAGTATTTTTTCCTCGATGATGACTTTGCTTCGAAATACGATCAGGAGAAGCGTACCAGGATCATCTTCCTGGTGTTCTCCGTTCTGGCCATCCTGGTGGCATCGCTTGGTTTGCTGGGGTTGACGGCCTTTACAACGGAGCAGCGTACCAAAGAGATCGGGATACGCAAAGCTATGGGGGCTGACGCGTTGAATGTGGTGCGACTGATCTCCAGGGAAACCCTGATCCTGATCGGCATTTCAACCCTCGTTGCCTGGCCCGTTGCTTACTATTTTTTCCGACACTGGCTGATTGATTTCCCCTACCGGATCGAACTGGGTATTGCCCCGTTCCTCTTATCCTTTGCGTTTGCCCTGTTGATTTCCCTGGTCACCATCAGCTTCCAGACGGTTGTGGCAGCCCTGAAGAATCCGGCCGATGCCCTCAGATACGAATAAGACAGTATAGGGTCTCCACCGGCCGTTGAGGACAAGGGAATATCCAGGCTGTGGGATAATCCTCAGGAGATCCCTGGATGGGAAGCAATGATCTCGCGGGCCTTCTCCAGGTCTTCGGGGGTATCGATCCCCATGCTCACTTCGGTTGTAATATGGACCTTAATGCTGTATCCATGTTCCAGCCACCTTAGCTGCTCCAGCGATTCGGCCAGTTCCAGCGGAGTAGTTTTCAACCTGCTGATCTGGCTGAGCACCTCTGTTCTGTAAGCATACATTCCCAGGTGCTTCATATACTTGAATCCATTGAACCACTCCCCTTCCGGACGGTTCCTCTGGTGCGGCATGGGCGACCTGCTGAAATAAAGGGCCCTGCCTCCCTTGCCTGTGACCACCTTGACAACATTAGGATTGAACAACTCGTCGGGATCCTCGATTAGATTGGCAAGGGTGGCAATTTGAGTTTCCTCGTTATCAAAGGCCTGCATGAGAAGGCTGAGATGGGTATTCCGGATAAAAGGCTCGTCTCCCTGGATATTCAGGGCCACATCATAAGATTCTCCGCCCTGCCCGAGGAGCTCAATTACCTCGGCACAGCGGTCAGTCCCGCTCGGGTGATCCGGCGAGGTCATGAGGACCTTTCCCCCGAAACCATTCACCGCGGCCTCGATGTCCGGATGATCGGTTGCCACAATAACATTATCAAGGCTTTGCAGGGTGTTTTCATAAACCCACTGTATCATAGGCTTGCCGCCAAGGTCTGCCAGAGGTTTTCCCGGGAAACGGGTGGAGGCGTAGCGGGCCGGTATAATTCCAATAAAATTCATGGTATTCCTGGTTTTCTGCGCCTTACAAATTAGTAAAAATCAGGGAAAATTGTAATTTTGTCATGCATTTTTGGAAATATTGTCAGATGGAATTACAGCGAATAAAGCAACGATTCGGGATGATCGGCAACCATCCTGCCCTGAACAGGGCCATTGATATCGCTTTGCAGGTAGCCCCAACCGACCTGTCTGTGCTGATTGGGGGGGAAAGCGGTACCGGGAAGGAATTTTTCCCTAAAATTATTCATCAATACAGTGCCAGGAAGCATGGAGCTTACATTGCGGTCAACTGTGGGGCCATACCTGAGGGGACCATTGATTCCGAATTGTTCGGACACGAAAAGGGTGCCTTTACCGGTGCAACCGACAGCAGGAAGGGGTATTTCGAGGTAGCCAACGGAGGCACTATTTTTCTGGACGAAGTTGCCGAACTCCCCCTGTCAACCCAGGTACGCCTGTTGCGCGTGCTTGAAGCCGGTGAATTCATGAGGGTTGGCTCTTCTAAACTACAGAAGACGGATGTCCGGGTGATAGCAGCCACCAATATCAATATCATTGCGGCCGTCCATGACAACAAATTCAGGGAAGATTTGTATTACCGGCTGAACACGGTACCGATATCCATTCCTGCCCTTCGTGAACGGAAGGAGGATATCTATCTGCTTTTCAGAAAATTTGCAAGTGATTTTGCCGAAATTAACCGAATGCCGCCTGTAACCCTCACCGAAGAGGCCCGGCTGATGCTGACCAACTACCGGTGGCCTGGAAACATAAGGCAGCTGAAGAACATAACCGAACAGATTTCCATCATAGAATCGGAAAGGGAGATCGGGGAAGCAACGCTCAGTAAATATTTACCTGATTACCAGCCGGTTAAATTACCGGCCCTCTATGAAAGACCGATTAATGAACAGACCTTCAATACCGAGCGCGAGATCCTTTACAAGATTCTGTTTGATATGAAGAGCGATATGCACGACCTGAAGCAACTGGTGGCAGAGATCATTGACAAGGGAACGGCTGGCTCCGAATTGCATGAGAACAATGCAAGGATCCTGGAAAAACTATATCCCTCAGAAGAGTTCTCCGATGTGGGGGACCCGCATGCAGGCGCACATTACAATGCATCCACCGGTCAAAACATACAGGATACCGAGGAAATCGTTGAAGAATCCCTTTCGCTGGAGGAGAAGGAGATCGAACTTATTAAAAAAGCCCTGGAAAAACACAGGGGCAAGAGAAAATATGCCGCTGAGGAACTAGGAATATCGGAGCGAACGTTATACAGGAAGATCAAAGAGCATAATCTTGAATAAATCATGCGAATCATCTCATTCATATTCCTGCTGGCAGGCACCTGCCTGCTCATGCCATCCTGTAAGATATCCTATTCCCTGTCCGGAGCCAGTACCGGGACCCTGAAAACGGTATCTGTGGCTTACTTCCAGAACCGTGCGGCCCTTGCACCGCCTACCCTGAGCCAGTATTTCACCGAGGAAATGAGGGACCTGGTCGAAAGACAGACCAATCTCAACCTGGTGAGCGGAACAGGTGATGCACATTTTGAAGGAGAAATAACGGTATATTCTACCCGCCCCATGGCTATTTCCGGGGGGGACAGGGTAGAACTGACCCGCTTTACCATAGGGATCCGGGTCCGTTATACGAATATCCAGAATGATGAGCTCAGTTTTGAAGAGACCTTCTCCCAGTTCAGGGACTTTGAAAGCCGGCAGGCATTTGAATCGGTTCAGACAGAACTGACAGAACAGATCATCGACGATGTTAAGGAAGATATTTTTAACCGTGCATTTGTCAACTGGTAGGGGATGAAACGGGAGAACCTCATCGGATATATGACGGATCCTTCCTCGCTTAACCATTCCAGCCTGACGGAAGTCGAGGAGCTGATCCAGACCTTTCCCTACTTTCAGACGGCCCACATGTTGCTCGCCAGGAACCATCATAACCTGGACAGCCTTAAATTTCATGATATGTTGAGGTCGACCGCTGCGTTTGCCGGTGACAGGGCAGTCTTGTATCACCTTATCCATTCCGGGGAGAAGGACGCTGAGGAGGTCCAGGCAAGTCCCATGACGGGCAGGCTGACGGAGATTCTCAACCAGGAAACAGAAGGATCGGACCTGGAATACACGCCTCCTTATAAGCTGGAGGAAGCACCCGAGATGCCTGCTTCCAAATCCATTGAAGAATATACATTTACCGGCTGGTTTGATCACATAGGGGAAACCCCGGTTGAACAGGGCCCCGGCTCCATGCAGGATGGCCTTATTGAAAAATTCCTGAAGGAGCGTCCGGGCATTCAGGTTGATCAGGATGAAATCCCGGATCAGACAGATCGTTCAGAAAGTGTTGCAGAGACTGGCGATTCACTTATGACAGAGACACTTGCAAAAATCTATGTAAAGCAGGGGTTGTATAAAAAAGCCATCTACGCCTACGAGAAATTAAGTTTGAAATATCCGGAAAAAAGTATTTACTTTGCCACGCAAATCAACCAGATAAAAAGCAAGCTGGAAGAAAACTGATAAGGCCATGATCTATAATCTTTTATCGATACTTGTTTTGATTGTATGCGTTTTGCTTGTACTGATCGTACTGGTCCAGAATTCAAAGGGTGGGGGACTCGCATCCAACTTCCAGTCTTCCAACCAGTTTATGGGGGTCAGGAGAACAACTGATTTTCTTGAAAAATCGACCTGGACTCTGGCCGTTACACTGATGATCTTCAGTGTGATCGGCAGCCTTACCATTCCAAGAGCAGAAGAATCAGAACGATCTGTCCTTGAAGACCAGATCAATAATGTTGTGGACCCGAATGCGATACCGACATTCCCAACCACGGTTCCGGATGAAGGCGGAAGTTCCAACCCGGATCCCCAGTAATTAAACCGGATTGACCATATGCAAGTGTCAGGAACCATGACAACCTGACACTTTTTTTTACATTCTCTGTCCGCGGCGATTAATGCATAAGAATCTGTATTACAGGAATTTAGAGCTCGAAGCATACGGAGGCCTACCATATGTGATGTGCAAAAATGTCCAGTGCCGATGCGGAAACATGACCGATTCGGCTTTGGCATAATATGTGAAAAGGAAGTTCTCGAATTTGAAATTTGTCTAACCTTAAATATGTCTAAAAATGGCTGATGTAAAGATCAAGCCTCTTGCTGACCGGGTTCTGATCGAACCCATGCAGGCAGAGGAAAAAACCGCAAGCGGGATCATCATTCCGGATACCGCAAAAGAAAAACCACAGAAAGGAACTGTCATTGCCGTTGGTCCTGGGACCAGTGACGAAAAAATGGAAGTCAAAAAAGGGGATGTCGTACTCTATGGTAAGTATTCAGGTACCGACCTTACGGTTGACGGGAAAGACTACCTGATCATGAAACAGGCAGATATCCTGGCAATAATCTAAGAAATAAAGCAAATCACTAATAAAATTATTCAAAAAATGGCAAAACAAATTAAGTATAATGTTGAAGCAAGGGATCTGCTGAAAAAAGGTGTAGATTCACTTGCCAATGCAGTAAAGGTAACGCTGGGTCCCAAGGGGCGCAACGTCGTGATCGAAAAGAAATTCGGTGCTCCGCAGGTGACCAAGGACGGCGTGACCGTGGCCAAGGAGATCGAACTCGCAAATGAGTTCGAAAACCTGGGTGCTCAGATGGTCAAGGAAGTTGCTTCCAAAACCAATGATGATGCCGGTGACGGAACTACCACCGCCACATTACTGGCACAGAGTATTGTAAATGTGGGACTCAAGAATGTAACGGCCGGTGCCAATCCCATGGACCTGAAAAGAGGTATTGAAAAAGCAGTTGCGAAAGTGGTCGAAACCCTCAAAGGCATGTCCGAAGAGATAGGAGAAGATAATACCAAGATCGAACAGGTGGCCTCCATCTCCGCCAATAATGACATCGAGATCGGAAAGCTGATCGCCGAAGCCATGGAAAAAGTTAAAAAGGAAGGCGTGATCACCATCGAAGAAGCCAAGATCTCCGAAACCTATGTCGAGGTTGTTGAAGGGATGCAATTCGACCGTGGTTACATCTCACCCTATTTTGTTACCGATACCGAGAAGATGGAAGCTGTACTTGAAAATCCCTATATACTTCTGTTTGATAAGAAGATATCGGTCATGAAAGACCTGCTTCCAGTTCTGGAAACCACTGCCCAAACGGGCAAGCCACTGCTTATCATTTCGGAAGATGTTGATGGCGAAGCTCTTGCCACCCTTATTGTCAACAAGCTGAGGGGATCGCTGAAGGTAGCCGCCGTTAAGGCTCCCGGATTTGGAGACCGCAGGAAGGAAATGCTGGAGGATATTGCCATCCTGACAGGGGGAACGGTAATCTCGGAAGAAAAAGGTCTTAAACTTGAAAATACCACCCTGGATATGCTGGGAGAGTGTGAAAAGATCTCGGTTGACAAGGACAATACCACCATCGTCAACGGTTCAGGCGATAAGGACAGCATAACTGCCAGGGTAGGACAGATCAAGGTTCAGATCGAGAATACCACATCCGACTACGATAAGGAAAAACTTCAGGAAAGGCTTGCCAAGCTGGCCGGAGGTGTTGCCGTAGTTTATGTCGGAGCCGCTTCCGAAGTTGAGATGAAGGAGAAGAAAGACCGTATGAACGACGCATTGAATGCTACCCGGGCTGCCGTCGAGGAAGGCATAATCCCGGGCGGAGGCGTAGCTTACCTGAGAGCCATCGATAAACTGGAAGGATTTGAAGGTGAAAATGACGATGAGACCACAGGTATTGCCATTGTTCGCAGGGCTCTTGAGGAACCTCTGAGGATCATTGCTGAAAATGCAGGTGTTGAAGGATCCGTCGCCGTTCAAAAAGTGAAAGACGGGAAAGCCGACTTTGGATTCAATGCACGTACCGATACCTATGAGAACCTCCTGAAAGCAGGCGTCATTGATCCTACCAAAGTAGCACGTATCGCCCTTGAAAATGCAGCTTCCATTGCGGGAATGCTGCTGACAACCGAATGCGTGCTGGCCGATGAACCGGAACCGGAACCTCCAATGCCGGCCGGTGGCGGAGGCGGCATGGGCGGCATGATGTAGGAACATCATCAGACATCCATATAAAGATCGAGGGTACTCCACACGGGGTACCCTCTCTTATTTTTATACAGCCCCTGTAAATCAGGAAATTCTACCGTAGGTATTGTTAAACAAGTTGCCTTCTAAAATTTCGGTGCCTCCGGAATGTCGGAGCGGCGTTACTCAGCTGCTGCGGAGTCAGGCGCCTTATCCGACAATTCCTCCGGCATTACGCCGAAATTTTGCAGCAAGGTTTTAACAATACCGGAGATTTCCTGATTTACAGGGGCTGTTTCAGTAATAAGGGCGCTCGTAAGTTTTACTATCTTTGTAGCCTCGATTTTTAGAGGATGTCTCATTCCATAAATCACATACGGAACTTCTGCATCATAGCCCATATCGATCATGGGAAGAGTACCCTGGCGGACCGGCTGCTGGAAATGACCGGAACCATTTCGGATCGTGACCTGCAGGAACAGGTGCTCGATGATATGGATCTGGAGCGGGAGCGTGGGATCACCATCAAAAGCCACGCCATTCAGATGGTGTACGACAGAGACGGGGCCAAATACTTCCTGAATCTTATCGACACCCCGGGACATGTGGATTTTTCCTACGAAGTGTCCAGGTCCATCGCCGCCTGTGAAGGGGCACTCCTGGTGGTGGATGCCACACAGGGAATCCAGGCCCAGACCATTTCCAACCTTTACCTGGCACTGGAACACGACCTGGAAGTCATTCCGGTAATGAATAAGATGGACCTGGAAGCGGCCATGCCCGATGAAGTCCTCGACCAGATTGTAGATCTGATCGGATGTTCCCCGCAGGATATCATACACGCGAGCGGAAAGACCGGTTACGGGGTGGACCTGATCCTTAATTCCATCATTGACAGGATCCCTGCCCCAAAGGGGGATCCGGATAAACCGCTGGAAGCCCTGATATTTGATTCGGTATTTAATTCCTACCGGGGCATTTTTGCATACTTCCGGGTTTTGAATGGTACCCTTCATACCCAGGATTATGTGAAATTCATTTCTACCGGCAGAAAATACCATGCCGACGAGATCGGGGTTCTCAAGCTGAAACCCGAACCGAGAAAAAGACTGAGTGCAGGAGATGTTGGCTACATCATTTCAGGGATCAAGAATTCAAGGGAGGTAAAGGTGGGAGATACCATAACCCATGTTGAAAATCCCTGCCAGAATGCCATCGAAGGCTTCAAGGATGTCAAACCCATGGTATTTGCCGGCGTATACCCGGTCGACGCGGATGATTATGAAGAACTTCGCATTTCGATGGAAAAGCTTCATTTGAACGACGCTTCCCTGACCTATGAGCCGGAATCATCTGCGGCCCTGGGATTCGGTTTTCGCTGTGGTTTCCTTGGACTCCTGCATATGGAGATCGTTCAGGAGCGGCTTGACCGGGAATTTGACATGAACGTGATCACCACGGTTCCCAATGTCTCCTTCCTGGTGCACAAGACCAACGGGGACCTGATAGAGGTCCATAATCCTTCCGGGATGCCACAGGTTACACATATTGGGTCCATCGAGGAACCGTATATCCGCGCGCAGATCATTTCCAAGTCAGAATACGTGGGTTCGATCATGAAGCTCTGCATTGATAAGAGGGGCATATTGAAAAACCAGGTATACCTGTCCAGCGACCGGGTGGAAGTGACCTTTGAAATGCCGCTTGCGGAGATTGTGTTCGACTTCTACGATAAGCTTAAAAGCATCTCCAAGGGGTATGCTTCGTTTGACTATTACCAGACAGGTTACCAGAAAGCCAACCTGGTGCGACTCGATATCCTGTTGAACGGGGAAATGGTAGATGCTCTGTCAACACTGATCCACCGGGACAATGCGTATGCTTTCGGAAGGCGGATCTGTGAAAAGCTGAAAGAATTGATCCCGAGGCAGCAGTTCGACATTGCCATCCAGGCTGCCATCGGGGCCAAGGTTATTGCCAGGGAAACGGTGAAGGCCCTGCGAAAAGACGTTACCGCCAAATGTTATGGCGGCGACATTACCCGCAAACGGAAACTCCTGGAAAAACAGAAAAAAGGTAAGAAGAAAATGCGTCAGGTCGGAAATGTTGAAGTTCCCCAATCTGCATTTCTCGCCGTACTGAAGCTGGATTGATTGAGCCCGGGATGGCCGTTCTCACCAAAATTCCAATGCTGGCCATCCTGCCCGGGAAGCTTATGCGATGAGAATCGTGGTTCCATATGCAGAACAGGTCGAAATATTCCCTTGAAGGCAATTATTTAGACACGTTCTAAATAAGCAATGGTTTTCAAGGAGTTTTAGCCCTCGTATCCGAGGATCCACTTGGCAATAATTATTTAGACAGGTTTTAAATAAGCAGAAGTTTTCAAGGAGTTTTAGCCCTTGTCCCCGCAAGTTTTTTTCTTTAATTATTTTTACGTTTCACAATCACCGGAAGTTTTCAACCGGACAATGGGAATTTAGCCACTATTATGACTATGAACCTTTCCAGCCTTGCAGGCCAAAACAAAGATCTGGTAATTGGCATTGACATCGGATCGATTTCCATTAATTCGGTAATCCTTGACAGGCAGAAAAAAGTCAGGTACGAAAGCTATACCTATTGTCACGGACGTCCTTTTGAGCAGCTTGAGTTTATTTTAAAGGAACTTCTTGAAGGATTGGGCAATCCTGAGCGGATTCTTATTGCCTTTACGGGAAGCGGGGGCAAACTTGCCTCGGAGATCCTGGGAGGAGCATACGTGAATGAGGTTATATCCCAATCCGTTTCCGTGGGGGAATTACATCCTGAGGTCAGGACAGTTATTGAGATGGGAGGAGAGGATTCAAAACTGATCCTGATGGGTGAAACCGATACGAAGGTCAATACCCTGGTGGATTTTGAACTGAATACAATCTGCGCAGCGGGAACCGGATCCTTCCTTGACCAGCAGGCCAAACGCATCGGGATTTCCATTGAGAAGGAGTTCGGGGAAATGGCATTGAAATCGAAAAATCCCCCCCGGATTGCAGGACGTTGTTCCGTATTCGCCAAGAGTGATATGATCCACCTGCAGCAGATCGCCACACCGGTATACGATATTGTCGCCGGACTTTGCTTTGCGGTGGCAAGGAATTTTGTCAGTACCCTCGGGAGAGGTAAAAAACTGGACTTCCCGATTTCTTTCCAGGGTGGAGTGGCTGCCAATGCGGGAATGATACGGGCTTTCAGGGAATTGCTGAATGCTTCGGAAGGAGACCTGATAGTACCTGAACACCATGCTTCCATGGGAGCCATCGGGGCCGCCATAAACGTGTTAAATAAATCTGCCGAGGCCGAAGCATTCAAGGGAATAGCCAAACTGGTCGAATATCTGGAAAAAGAGAAAGAGCGGGGCAACTTCAATGAACCCCTTGTCGAAGCAGATATTCAAATTGATAAAACCGTTCATAAGCTGCCCGAAGGCAAAGGGAAACATGAGGTTTACCTGGGACTGGATGTGGGATCCCTCAGCACCAATGTTGTGCTGATCGACAGCGAGAATCGGGTCATTGCCCGAAGGTATCTCCCGACGGAAAGCAAACCCCTGGAAGCAATACGCAGGGGGATGTCAGAGATTTTCCAGGAAATAGGTGACAGAGTCCTTGTAAAAGCTGCCGGTACCACAGGTTCTGGCAGATACCTGACGGGTGACTTCATCGGGGCTGACGTGATACGGAATGAGATTACGGCCCAGGCTACCGCTGCTATAGCCTTTGATCTGGAAGTGGATACCATTTTTGAGATAGGGGGACAGGACTCAAAATACATCAGCATTGACAACGGAGTAGTAGTGGATTTTGAAATGAACAAGGTCTGTGCCGCCGGTACCGGATCTTTCCTCGAGGAACAGGCTGAGAAACTTGGCGTTAATATCATAAAAGAGTTCGGCGAACTGGCCATGGGTGCTCATAAACCGGCAGCCATGGGCGACCGTTGTACGGTCTTCATGGAATCCGACCTGAATTCATTCCAGCAGAAAGGGGTGGAACTGGAGAACCTGCTCGGGGGACTCGCATATTCCATCGTCAAGAACTATATCCTGAAAGTTGTAAGAAAGAAAAGAGTTGGCAACCACATCCTGTTCCAGGGCGGTGTAACCAATAATAAGGCTGTTGTAGCAGCCTTTGAGAAAGTTACCGGTAAAAAGATCCATGTCCCACCCCATTTTGACGTTACAGGGGCGATTGGCGCAGCGATCCTGGCGAGGGAGTATGTAAACGAATATAACATCGAGACCAGGTTCAAAGGCTTTGATATATCCAAAGTACCCTTTTCTGTCAGCATATTTACCTGCAAGGCATGCAGCAACCAGTGTGAAATCCGCCGGGTGAAGATAGAAGGTGAAAAGAAACCTCTGTATTACGGTGGCCGGTGCGAAAAATATGAGCTTGATGAACGAAAGGGGAAAGGCCAGGGTATTACCGATTATTTCAAGATCCGAACCCAGCTTCTCCAGAAAGATTATGCAGAAGAGGAAGAAAGCGATAAGATCACCATCGGGATTCCCAGGGCCCTGATGGTTTTCTACCAGCACTTCCCATTCTGGAAAACCTTTTTTGAATCCCTCGGTTTCCGGGTAGTGATTTCCCGGGAGTCCGATAACAGCCTGATCAAGAAATCACTGGAAATGCTCGTCGCAGAAACCTGTTACCCGGTTGAACTGATACATGGCCATATTGATGATCTCTTCCAGAAAGATGTGGATTATGTTTTTGCACCGTTTATCATCAATGCAAAAGTAGAGGAAGACAATCCCACGGCCAATTATAACTGTCCATGGATCCAGACCTATCCCTTCATGGTAAAACCTGCACTGGAGAAGGACCAGAAAGAAAGATTGCTTGTCCCCACCCTGAATTTCAGGTATTTTGGAAAGGTATTGAATAAGGAACTTTCTGATTTCGTATATGACAAATTTGGCATATCAAAAAGAAAGGTCATCAATGCAATAAAAAAAGCAGATGATGCCCAGACCACATTTGA
>CAZVLG010000068.1:0-2202 GCA_964627835.1 uncultured Bacteroides sp. | reverse complement strand
CTGCCCATATCCTGTTTTGATTATCCGTGAAGATCTGGTTGTAGGCACGGAAATTTGGTGTATTCTCTTCATAAAAGACCTGAAATACCTGTCCGTCGTATTTTGAAATCGCATTCATGGACCCGATCCAAAGGTTCCCTTGCCTGTCTTCACAGAGGGAATAGACAATGTTATCGGGAAGCCCGTCACGGGTGGTAAAGACCTTGAAGTATTTACCGTTGAAGCGTACAAGTCCCCCCCCATTGGTCCCCGCCCAGAGAAATCCCCTGCTGTCCTGTATCAATCCCTGGATTTCGGTCTGCGGCAGTCCGTCCTCAAGGGAGAAATTGCGAAACCCGTACTGCTGGCTTAAGGCCAGGCCGGGCAGCAAGAGCCACAATAGGAATCCGGTGATCCACGATGTTTTCAATCCTTTATCAATCATTTGCGGTACCTGATTACAGGCTGCAGCAAATTTAGTGCCTGAATCCTTAAAAACCTAACCCATCGTACCCCTGACAGATCCCCCGTCCACGCTGATGGTCTGGCCTGTAATATAGGAAGACAGGGGTGACAGGAGCCAGACAGCCAGTGAGGAAAACTCTCCCAGGTTCCCAACCTTGCGTGTGGGAACACCCTCCAGCATCCTGTTCAGTGCATCGTCAAACGACAGACCATCCACTTCGCTGTTCTTGCGTATGACACGTTCCAGTGCAGGGGTCATGTGGAATCCCGGGGCCATGATGTTGGCGGTAATGCCCTTGTGGGCGATCTCATCCGAAAAAGTCTTTACAAAGCCGGTTACGGCAAGTCTCATGGATGTGCTCAGCACCAGGTTGGGTACAGGCTGTTTCACCGAAACACTTTCGATATAGAGAAACCTCCCAAACTGCTTATCCTCGAAAAAGGGCAGGAAGGTAAGGGTCAGATCAATCTTCCATCGCAGTATCTTCCTGTAGGCTTCGTCCCAGTCCTCCAATTCGGTTTCAAGGAAAGCCTTTGCCGGTGGTCCTCCGGCATTTACCACGATGCCTGAAAGATCGCGGTTACCCACCGATTCCACCAGGATTTTCAGGGATTCCGGGAGGGTAATGTCAAGCGTGAGGATCTCCATGCCCGGATATCCTTTTTTCAGATCCTCCAGTTTCTCTTTTCCGCGGGCCACCGCAATGACCTTGGCATGTTCTCCGGCAAGCGCCGTGGCGATCGCTTTTCCGAATCCACTGCTTGCCCCTGTTACAATGTAGAGTCTGTCTTTGAGTTGAAGGTCCATGGCGAAGCAATTATATTTATAATCTTGTACAGCATGAACAGGCTGGCGGCAAAGGTCAGTGTGGATATTCCAAGGAACAGATGGTAATCCCCGGACTCACTGAACAGGTCGACGAAGCTGTTCACCTCCTCCCCGTAATAATACATAATGAGATATGAGAATGAATTGTTCACCACATGAATCAGGATCACGGGGAGAAGTGATCTGGTTTTCATATAGATGTATCCCAGCAATAAGCCGATCAGGAAACCGGGAATGAACTGCCAGGGATTCAGATGGAAAAGGCCGAAAAGGAAAGCCGACCAGAAAATAGCCTTGCCCGGCCTGTAGCGAATGAGAAAACCATCCAGAATAATCCCCCGGAAAAGGGCCTCCTCGAGAATGGGGCCTGTGATGCCGACCATCATAAAGGTCCAGATATCACGGGTAGCCAGCATGGCCATCAGTTCTTCGAATATTTCCGGCATGGGCAGCAGATTGGTGAGAGGGTCCAGGAAAATAACAAAGGAGAGTGTGAGTATTACCAGCAATGGGTAAAGGACCGGCTTTAACGGGTTGAAGTGGAATACCTTTTCTGTATGCTTCAGGCTGTTTTTCCAGGCAAACCAGATGACAAACAGCATGGAAATATTGTATCCGAAAAAATTGCCAATGGACAAATTCCGGATTCCGGCAAGTTCATTGACAACGGCCAGCAGGAGCCCGATGGCAATGCTTGCTGCCAGGAAAACAACAAAGATGACCCAGGCTTGCGGAAGGCTTGGATACGCACGTTGGGAACGGTCCATACCGTCAGTTTTGATTCCGGAGGCTTAAAATACCAAAAAAAAGGATACCCGGGCCTTCATTTACCAGGAGTTTTGAACCGTCCAGATCCGCTTGTATTTTCCATTCAGGCGTAAAAGCTCCTGATGGCTGCCCGATTCCGGGGCCTTTCCTTCATCGATCAG
>CAZVLG010000067.1:0-4647 GCA_964627835.1 uncultured Bacteroides sp. | reverse complement strand
CGGCGTTGAACTGGAATCCCAGTCGTTTACCCGTCCTGAGTTTCGAAAGCTGAATACGGTCGCTGATCTGCTCAACCGAGGCAATCTTGACCGTATCGTAGGGTGGCACCAGGAGGTCAAACTCGAGTGTGTAATTTATGGCCAGGTTGATAATATGCGTCAGAGAGGTTTTATTGATTTTTTCGTTCCCGAAATTATTGAAAAAGAATCCGAGCTGTCGCTTCCCTTCTGTGAAATAATACTGGTCCTTGTTCACAAAGACCCGTCCGACCAGATATCCCAGATCCTGCATACGGTTGTATTTGAACGAATCAGAAAGGAAATTATAAATATTGATGATGCCGCAGTAGGAGGCCATTTTATCGCCCTGCACATAGGAGGTTTTCCATACGCCGTGACTCCTGTCAAACTCGAAAACGTTGGAATGCATGGCAAAAATGAGCAAGTCTCCAGCGATTTTGATCTGTGCTCCGTACAATCCATTATCGGTGTATTCAAGATGTACCCGTTGATCCATATCCTGGAGTTTGCTATTGAATTCCTCTTTGAGCTCCAGCAGGATCTCCTTGATATCCGACAGGACCTTCAGGGTATTGTCGTGGACTTTCTGTTTGACGGTCGATTTATCCTTCAGGTTGGTAAGGATGTTTGATTTGATATCTTCCTTGTTGCTCATGATGATGATTTAATAGGCTAATGCAAACAGGACCCGTTTATTTGATGGTTTTCCAGAATAAATACATTTGCCATCTTCTGTTTCAGCATCAAAGGGGATGCAACGGATCGTTGCTTTGGTCTCATCCTTGATCCTCAGCTCCGTCTCTCTGGTCCCGTCCCAGTGTGCAAGCACAAATCCAGGCCGCTTATTCATTATGTCCTTGAATTCCTCCCAGTCATCAACACGAAAAGTGTTGTTCCTTCTGAAGTCCAGGGCTTTTCGGTAGATGTTCTGCTGGATCTCATCCATCAGCCCGGATACTATATCGCCGACTGCATTTCTTGGTACTACCTGTTTTTCCAAGGTGTCTCGACGGGCTATTTCAACGGTGTTATTGTCCAGGTCACGGGGACCAATGGCTATCCTGACCGGTACACCTTTCATTTCATACTCACTGAACTTCCAGCCGGGTTTTTGCGTATCCCTGTCATCGTACTTGACGGAAAGCCCTGATGCTTCAAGTTCCTCCTTGATGTTCAATGCGGTTTGGTTTACCCTGTTCATTTCTTCCTGTGATTTGTATATGGGAACAATAACCACCTGAAAAGGGGCCAGTTTCGGGGGAAGGACCAGTCCATTGTCATCGGAATGCGCCATGATCAGAGCGCCTATTAACCTGGTGGAGACACCCCAGGAAGTTGCCCATACATATTCCAGCTTGCCCTCCTTCGTGGAGAACTGAACATCAAAAGCTTTGGCAAAATTTTGTCCCAGGAAATGGCTCGTCCCCGTTTGAAGTGCCTTGCCATCCTGCATCATGGCCTCGATTGCATAGGTATCAATAGCGCCTGCAAATCGTTCTTCTTCTGTTTTTCTTCCCTTGATGACCGGAACTCCTATATAATTCTCAGCAAAATCTGCATACAGGTTGATGATCTTTTCGGTCTCCTCGATGGCTTCCTCTTTCGTTTCATGGGCCGTGTGTCCTTCCTGCCAGAGGAACTCGGTTGTTCTCAGGAACAGGCGTGTTCTCATTTCCCAGCGGACTACGTTGGCCCACTGGTTCACGAGGATAGGCAGGTCACGATAGGACTGCACCCAACTCTTGTACGAGTTCCAGATAATGGTTTCTGAGGTGGGACGAATGATCAGTTCTTCTTCCAGTTTTGAGGTCTCATCCACAACAATTTGCCTGGTTTTCTCATCCGTTTTCAGGCGGTAATGGGTCACCACGGCGCATTCCTTGGCAAATCCCTCCACATGGGCTGCTTCCCTGCTGAAAAAAGATTTGGGGATAAACAGCGGGAAATATGCGTTGGAGTGACCGGTTTTTTTAAACATCCCATCCAGAATGGATTGCATTTTTTCCCAGATGGCATATCCGTAAGGCTTGATTACCATGCATCCCCGTACGGCAGAATTCTCTGCCAGGTCTGCTTTTATTACCAGATCGTTATACCATTGGGCATAGTTTTCCGCCCTTGGAGTGAGTTCTTTCGCCATTCCTTTATCTTTGCAAAATCAAAAGCTGCAAATTACACAAATATCGAAAAGATATTAAACAGAGTATGAATTTTTATTTTTGGGCTTATTATTACAATTTTGGTATGGTATTTGCATTTTTTGAGTAAAAGACCAATCTGGAGGATTAACCATGAAAACTTCGATCAACATAAGCATCGTCCTGATCCTGGCGCTGGTAATGGGTGCATGTTCCTCATCCTACAAGGCCGGTGTAACGGAATACGATGATCTGTATTACACACCCAGGGATGCAAGGATGCAGAGTGAGGCAGCACAATCCGACGCGATTGCAGGACAGGAAAACACACAGGCACAGGGGGATGAGCTGAGTGATTATGAAAAATACAGGTTCTCGCTTGAAGGGGAATATGGAAGCGAGGAAACCCTGCCTGAATATTACGAAAATGAAGATACTACCTATTATGAACCGGAAGGAGATTACGGTTATGCTTATTACGATGATGGAAGCCAGCCTCCTGTTGTAAACAATTATTATGGTACGGTAAACCAGTATCCTTCCTATGCCACACGCATGAACCGCTTTCATTCAC
Source organism: uncultured Bacteroides sp. (assembly GCA_964627835.1). Taxonomy (GTDB): domain Bacteria; phylum Bacteroidota; class Bacteroidia; order Bacteroidales; family SM23-62; genus SM23-62. Next base: position 1,914 of record CAZVLG010000067.1, on the reverse strand, counting down.
CTTATATGGGCTATTCTTACTACGACCCGTGGTATGATCCATGGTACGATCCGTGGTACGGTGGATGGGGACCCAGTTTCTCGGTCAGCCTTGGTTTTGGCTGGGGCTGGGGGTATAGCGGCTTTGGCTGGGGCTACCCATATTACAGTTGGGGCTATCCCGGATGGGGATACGGAAGTTACTATTCCTCCTACGCAAGAGGATATAATTATGGATGGTACGACGGGTATTATAATGGAGGAGGTTATTATTATCCTACCCCTTACTCATATTACTCGGACTATGGCAGGGGCCGCGGGAATACTTACGGGCACAGGTCATCCCGTTCAGGGTATACAACGTATGGTGCCCGGACCATAGATTCCAGGAAGACCAGCACTCCTGCAGGAACCTATGGAAGGACCCGGGGCAGCAATGCAACCGCTACCCGGACCAGTACGGGGTCAGGCACTGTAGATGCTGCCCGCCGAAGTTCAGCCATCACGGCTGCCGGAACCTCTGCAGGTACTTCACGGAGCCGCATCCAAAATAACCAGGGGAATCAAGGCAACCAGGGAAATGCTTATGGTCGGGATAAGGAAAAGACCCCTACGACATCACGGGCAAGCTATACAGGAAATACCCAGCGGAACAATAATGCGAGCGGTAATGCCAGGACCGTAACCACGGTTCGCGGAACCGATCAGAAACCGGGTAACGGACAGGGAAAAGGGAATAGCAACCTGGCCGCTGATCCCACGAAGAGCAATGCAAGATATACTACCCGCAGCAACAATACGAGCAGGTATACCACGAATACCAGACAGAGCTATACACCGACATATACCAAACCCAGGACAACGTATAAGCCCAGTTACAATACCGGTTCATCCAGAAGCAGCAGTACGTATAAATCAAGCACACCAAGATCAACATACACACAGCCTAGAAGCACTTCGACCTATCGCTCCTCGACCCCATCCAGGTCCAGCAGCAGCTACAGGTCCACGCCTTCGAGCAGCTATCGCTCTTCCAGTCCCAGCCGGTCATCGAGCAGTTACAGTCCATCGAGATCATCCGGATCCAGTTACAGGTCTTCCGGTTCTGTGAGCCGCTCCTCCGGCAGTGTAAGCCGCTCCTCTTCTTCAAGTTCGAGATCATCCTCTTCAAGCGGAGGCAGAAGGCGTTAGGATAATATCGCTGATGAACTGTTTTTTTATTTGATCATTAATCAGACAAGGGTTAACAGCACGTCTTATACCTTATAAACGCATCAGAACAATGAAAAGAATATATTCCATACTCATTGCATCATGCTTTCTTCTGGCTGCCGGTAAGGCCCAGAATGAAACGGATGCCCTCCGGTATTCACAGAATTTTTACGGGGGAACCGCCAGGGCATTATCCATGGGCGGGGCATTTGGGGCTCTCGGTGGAGACTTTACATCTGCCAGCATGAATCCCGCAGGGATAGGAGTATACCGCAGTACAGAACTGACTTTCACACCGACGCTCCTCTATGATAATACATCTTCCGATTACCTCAGGAAGACCAGGGAAGACAACAGGTACCGTTTCCTGGTTAATAATCTGGGTTTTGTGCACACCAACCTTACCGGCAAGGATGAAGGTTGGGTCAGCGTTACCTTCGGCCTGGGATACAACCAGCTGAATAGTTTTAACCGGAATACCAGCATGAAGGGGATCATGCTGTCGGGAGGCGAAAATAGTTCCAGCCTCCTGGATAATTTTACCAATTACGCAAATGCCACCCCGGGGGCCATGGATGATCCGGGACTGCTTGATGCTTTTTATGAGGGACTGGCATGGGAGACCTATATGCTGGAACTGGATACCCTGGGTTTCTGGAACGAACTCTGGAACCAGTATTACGGGCAGACCCAGCAGAGAAGGATCCTGGAGACCGGAGGAATC
>CAZVLG010000066.1:0-3197 GCA_964627835.1 uncultured Bacteroides sp. | reverse complement strand
TAAAAACTCAAGCATCCAGGAAATAGAAGCTGCAATTATCAGTGTCATGGAGGGTAAAAATTATGTTTCCCAGGATTTGTTGCCCGGGCTGATCCAGAAGGTCAACAAAAAAAAGAATATCCCAGGCACCAGTGAACTCTCCGAAAGGGAATCCGAAGTATTGTACCATATCTGCAAGGGACTTTCCAACCAGGAAATTGCCAACATCCTGTATCTTAGCAAACGAACCGTTGACAAGCACCGGGAAAACCTTCTGAACAAAACCAATTCGAAGAATACCGCAGGATTGGTAATGTTTGCCATCCGGCATGGGATTGTGGATGTGTGATACGTCTTTTCCCCTACTATTTTACGCTTTTTAGCTGTGGAATAACAGTTCCTGTCTCATTAGCTTTGTTTCATATGTTCTTATAATTCCAAATCATGAAACAAAGCATTTTTTTCCTGCTGATTCTCATGGCATCCCTGTTCAGCGGATGCAATCTATCCGGTAAAAAGAAATCAGGAGATGCCGGTGACATGCAAGGCCGTATAAGCATTTCCGGTGCTTTTGCCCTGTACCCGATGACGGTCCGGTGGGCTGAGGAATTCCAGAAAGAAAATCCCGGGATCCAAATTGATATTTCCGCGGGGGGTGCGGGCAAGGGAATGGCCGATGCATTATCCCAGATGGTCGACCTGGGGATGTTCTCCCGAGAGGTCACCCTTCAGGAAATCGAGCAGGGGGCATGGTACATCGCCCTTACAAGAGATGCAGTTCTGCCTACCATCAATGCATCGAATCCATTTCTCCAGGAACTGCTGATCAGGGGCATCACCCGGGATGAGCTGAAAATGATATTTGTCACAGGAGAAATAAGGAACTGGGATGCAGTTACCAGGGATCCTGACGGACATCCCATCAATATCTACACTCGCTCCGATGCCTGCGGTGCAGCCGCCATGTGGGGACATTACCTGGGGACCAGCCAGGAAGAGCTTGTGGGACTCGGAGTTTTCGGTGATCCGGGAGTGGCGGATGCCGTGAAAAGCGACCTTTATGGCCTGGGGTATAACAACGTCATTTACATCTACGATATCCATTCACGAAGGAAATATGAACAGATGGAGGTCCTGCCCATTGACCTGAACGAAAATGGATACATAGACGCAAATGAGAATTTCTATTACCACCTGGACAGCATCATGTTAGCAATCCAGAACGGAATTTACCCGGCACCCCCGGCACGAGACCTGTACTTCGTTTCCAAAGGCAAGCCTCAGAACGAGGCAGTGATCGCCTTTATCGAATGGATACTGGAAGAGGGACAGCAATATGTGAAGGAGGCAGGATATGTGCAACTCTCAACAGAAAGGGTCCAGGCCGAACTCGAGAAATTACATCGATAAGCTGACTGGCATCCGGCGCTTTGAGAAAATTGAAATTTACACGATCGTTGAGCAACAGGCTCAACAGTGGCTGGATGTCCTTCTGGCTTGTATTCATCATTCTCCTGCCGGTGCTGATCGGCGCGGGACTGGTATGGAAATCGTCCCTGCTTCTGGATGATCATCCACTCCTGGATCTGATATCTTCCACGGAATGGAAGCCGGCTTCCGGCAGCTTCGGTTTTGCCCCATTCATACTGAGTTCATTATGGGTTACGGTCCTGGCCCTTCTGCTCGCGGGACCCATATGCCTTCTTTCGGCCATTCATCTTACCCAGTATGCCAATAAAATGGTTCTGAAAGTCATGCAGCCGGGGATTGATATTCTTGCAGGCATCCCATCCATCATATACGGGGTCTGGGGGATCATAGCCATCGTACCCTTTGTCTCCCACAAGCTTGCCCCGCATTTCGATATCCAGACTTCGGGCTACAGCATTCTTGCCGGGGGCATCGTACTGGCCGTCATGATCATTCCATTCATTTTAAATATCCTGTTGGAGATCTTCAATACCATTCCACGGGAATTGCAGGAAGCATCCCTGTCCCTCGGTGCCAATCGCTGGTCTACCATCAAATTCGTCCTCCTGAGAAAGGCCTTTCCGGGCATAATTTCCGCCATGGGGCTGGGCGTATCCAGGGCATTCGGCGAAACCATAGCGGTTCTCATGGTGGTCGGCAATGTCACGGCCATTCCGAAAGGGATTTTTGAACCGGGCTATCCACTGCCCGCCTTAATTGCCAACAATTATGGCGAAATGCTGTCCATACCCCTCTATGATTCGGCCCTTATGCTGGCAGCGCTTTTGCTTTTCGTAATCGTCCTTCTGTTCAACCTTGCCTCGCGGCTATTGATCATTCGCTATGAGAAGATTTATCAGTAAACGGCATATACTGCGGAAAAAGTTCCAGGTCGCAGAGGAAGTGTTTTTCAGGTCCATCATGTTTTTATCCTCCTGCCTGATCATCGCAACATTATTGTTGATCATTCACAGCGTTCTGAAGAAGGGGATCCCATCCCTGTCGCTTGAAATGCTCACGCAAACACCGAAAGGCGGATTCTATTTCGGCAAGGAGGGGGGAATACTGAATGCGATCGTCGGATCAATATACCTCGCCTCAGGCGCTACCTTCATGGCACTTATCATCGGCCTGCCTGTTGCCTTGTTCATGAATACCTGGCTGAAACACCGAAAAAGGCTGGTGAATGCCATCCGGTTCATCCTTGACCTGCTCTGGGGTATCCCGTCCATCGTCTACGGGGCATTCGGCTTTACACTGATGATATTTTTCGGTTTCAGGGCTTCGCTTCTTGCCGGAATCATAGTGGTGGGGCTCCTGATCCTTCCCATTATGATACGCGCGGTGGATGAAGGCCTTAAGACTGTCCCTGAGGGATTGATGGAAGCATCCTACTCCCTCGGATCCACCAGGTCAGAGCTGGCATTTATGGTCCTGGTCAGGCAATGCTTCCCCTGTATTATAACAGCCCTCCTGCTTTCCTTCGGGCGGGCAATCGGCGATGCGGCTTCCGTCCTGTTCACCACCGGGTTCACGGACCGCATCCCGACCTCCATTAACCAGCCCTCTGCAACACTGCCCCTTTCTATTTTTTTTCAGTTGTCCTCGCCCATTCCCGAAGTAAAGAACAGGGCCTATGCAGCAGCGGTTGTCTTGACAGTCATTATTCTCATTATCAGTATTTTATCCAGGCTCTTTACGAATAAGTACAAACGGAACACCATTCAATTCTGAAAAATGAACAATCA
>CAZVLG010000065.1:0-5377 GCA_964627835.1 uncultured Bacteroides sp. | reverse complement strand
GGCTGATCCAGTCGCTCCAGGAAACGCTCCCGTTCTTCCCTTACCAGTTCATCAACCGTGCGCCCGACCGGGTACCGCCCGCAGATATAGGACCACATGGTCCTTTCCGCGGTGCCCATGAATTGCAGGTGTTCTTCCCGGCTGACAGGAAGATTCAGGGCTGCGTACATATGGCGTTCGATATCCTGGTAGATCCGTTCGGAATCCAGGATGACCCCGTCCATGTCGAATATCACGGTGAGGTCATTCATGATCGGGGACTGGTACTGAGAATCATTTGCTAACCTTGAAAAACCCTCCCAGGTCTCCTTCCAGGGTATTGTTGGAGGCCGGCTCATTGATACCGAAGTCGGAGGCGCCGGATTTAACCAGGACCCCGTATCCCTTGCTGTTGTTGATGACCGAATTGGTAACGCTTGCATCGGTGGCGCCGGCTTCGACGATAAGGTTTGCCTTATCCTGCAATCCACCCCCACCGTCGCTTATAAGCACATGGTCAAGCCGGACAGCTTGGGTTCCCTTGAGGTTTATGCCGTCCCAGTGTCCTTTCTTCGATTCGACTCCCCCAATTGTGATCTCCGAACCGGATGTGCCGATGGCCTGGAGTCCCCCGGCCACCTGCAGCGTGGCACCCACGGACATTTTCAGAGTCGTGCCGGCTTCGATGACCAGGTCCTTGGTTGATTTGATGGTGAGCGATTCGAGGATCTTATAGTCGTAATCGCCCGCCAGGTTGGTCCAGGTACCCAGCGGATCGTCCAGTCCCATATGAACCTCAACAGCCGGGACAGAGGCCGGGGACGAAATGGTACTTCCGCTGACGACCTTATTCACATCGTCCATCCGGATCCTTACTGCCGAGATGGCATTGTCCTGAAAGGTATTGCCGCTGAAATTCTCTGCATACTGGATATGGGCATCCGCAGGCATATAAAGACCGACCCCGCCGCTGCCGGAGATGATGGAATTTTTCATGCTCAATAATTCTTCAACGATCAGGGATGCCTTCACCGCGAGCCCTGTGAACAGCCCGTTCCCTGCATTCAGGAGCCTGAGGTGGTTCAGGTCGGCCTGCCCGATCCTTACATAAACGCCTTTCCAGGAGGATGCAGTGGCACTTACCCCATCCATGATTACCGGGCTCTCGGAGGTCCCGGAAACAGTCAGCTTGCCATTGACTTTCATGCCGGCATCTGATTCAAAATACATTTCGACGCCTGCATTTAGGGTAAGGTCCTTGTTGAATTCGAGGTCACCGGTGATTTTATAGGGCATGCCCTGGTCGCTGAGCCAGGGATTATTGCTGGCCGAAGCCGAATAGCTCGATCCGTAGATCTCGATATAGGTTCCCTCGGTTTCCTGGTCAAAATACTGTCCGGACAGGTCGCTGAGGACGTGAACCGGGATCACCATGGGTCCCAAGGCATTATGCTGGAATTTATTGTTCCGGTAGGCGTATACCTGGTTTTCGGAGTCGAAATAGAAGCTGGCATTGTCCCGGACCATCAATCCGTAACCTCCGCTGTATCTGAGGGTATTGCCCGAAAAAGCCAGGGTGGCGCTGCCGGTCATTATGACCGCGGCCTTCTGTTCGGGATCTCCGGTAAAAGAGGCATTGCCGGCGTTTTCAATCAGGCAGTTGGTAAATGTATTCCCGGTGGATTTGAGGCAGATGCCTTTCCAGGTTGAATCTGCCGCAACGAAAGAGGCGTTTTCAGCATAGATGTTCCCGCCGCTTTCAATGACCAGGGAAGCATCCGTTGTAAATTCAATGATCACCCCGAGTTCCACGATCAGCTGAGCCGTAACCGGTACCTGCCCTGTTGCTATGTAATCGGGTTCACCGACGGCGGCGATCTTTTTGAGCCTGGTATTGCTGGCTATCTCATCCTCGAGCCGAACGGCACCTGAAACGGTCACATTCATATAGTCAAAACTGAAAAGCGAACCTTTGGAGATGGTCAGCTTTACCTGGTAAACGCCGTTATGCATGGGTATAAAGAAGGCCGAATCGGAAGCGGCGAAAGTGATGCTGTCATCGCCCGGCTGGCCCTGGAAGGTCCACAGGACCTCGTAGCCGGTCCCGGTCGATGCACTTGCGTCAAGCCAGACGGTATCCCCGATACTGGCCGTTGTGTCGGGTCCCGTCTTTGCGGTGAGTTCCGGCTGGGCATCGTCTTTTTTGCACATGCTGAATACGGCCAGCAGGATGAACAGGATTATGCGGATAGGATTACTCTTCATGGTATTGCCAGGATTAAAAACATTTAAATATACAAAATTCTTATTCCGGTTCTTTGGGGTGAGATACGATGGCATTCCCCACAGGTTCGGCTTCCCCTGCTGCGCGAATTATTCCTATCTTGCGTGATCAAAATCCGGGCTGTGGCCGTTCATAAAAAAAATACTTATCCAGGGAAGGGGAAACATCCTGCCGGCGATCCATATGAAGGTAAAGGAGGTACTCGGGAAATATGCTTAGGCCGGCAGATGCCTGAATTAATTTCGGACCAATGTGTATTTTTTTCTTAATTTGCAAAGATCAAAATTTCAAAAAATATGTGTTTAGCTGTACCGGGGAAAGTAATTTCGATAGACGATAACAATCCGGACCTGAAGATGGCCAGGGTGGACTTTTCAGGGGTCGTGAAGGAAGTTTGCGTCCAATGGCTGCCCGAGGTCAAGGAAGGTGACTTTGTCCTGGCACACGTGGGCATGGCACTGAACATCGTGGATGAGCAGGATGCCCTGGAAACCTTAGAGTTGCTGAGGGAAATGGGGGAGCTGGATGCAGAACTCGGCAAGGACGGATGGTAGGGCCCTGGAGTCGGGGCCGGGTTATGTGTGAGTAAAATTTGAACCAATGAAATACCTTGACGAATTCCGGGATATCGAACTGGTTCGTAACCTTTCGGGGAAGATTCGCGAGATTACGGCCGGGGAATGGACCATCATGGAGATTTGCGGGGGACAAACCCACAGCATCATGCGGTACAGCCTGGAGGAGTTCCTGCCTGATGGGATCCACCTGGTTCACGGTCCGGGCTGCCCGGTTTGCGTCACCCCGCTCGAGATCATTGACAGGGCCATCCGGATTGCCGGGCGGCAGGATGTGATCTTCACATCCTTCGGCGATATGCTCAGGGTGCCCGGCTCGGAAACGGACCTTCTGAGCGTAAAGGCCGGCGGCGGGGATGTCAGGATCCTTTATTCCCCGCTGGATGCATTGAAGATCGCCGAAGAGAACCCGGACAGGAATATTGTGTTCTTTGCCATCGGGTTTGAAACCACGGCACCTGCGAATGCCATGGCGGTGAAGGAAGCCGGCCGCAGGGGACTGAAAAATTTTTTCATCCTCAACTCCCATGTACTGGTGCCGCCCGCCATGGAAGCCATCCTCTCTTCCGGGCAAAACAGGATCCAGGGTTTCCTGGCTGCGGGACATGTCTGTACCGTTATGGGATACGAGGAATACATCCCGATCGCCGAAAAATACAATGTTCCCATTGTGGTTACCGGGTTTGAACCCGTAGACATCCTGAAGGGGATTTACCAGGTCGTCAAACAGCTCGAGGAAGGCAGGTATGAGGTGGAAAATGCCTACGGAAGGGTTGTGAGCAGGCAGGGAAATCCTGCAGCCAGGTCGCTGCTTGAGGAAGTTTACCGGGTAACGGATATGAAGTGGAGGGGCATCGGGACGATCCCGATGAGTGGTTTCCGGCTGGCCCCTAAATACGAAGCATTCAGCGCCGAGACGAAATTTGATGTCGGGGACATCCGGCAGCAGGAATCCCCCCTCTGCATAGCGGGAGAGGTGCTGCAGGGTTTGAAGAAGCCAGGGGACTGTCCCGCATTCGGCGGTGAATGCAAACCCGAACACCCCCTTGGGGCTCCCATGGTCAGCTCCGAAGGTGCCTGCTCGGCATACTTCAGGTTTAAAAGCTCAGAACAGGGCAAAGTTCCAGGCTAAAAGTTCCAAACTAAAAGTTCCAAACTAAAAGTTCCAAACTAAAAGTTCCAAACTAAAAGTTCCAAACTAAAAGTTCCAAACCTTCGACGATGGATTTTGAGTTGAATTGTCCCATTCCCATTTCCGAGTACCCGGTCATCACGATGGCCCACGGCAGCGGGGGGAGACTGTCTCACCAGTTGATCGATATGATGTTTCGTCCCGCCTTCGCCAATGAACAGCTGGATGCAGGCCATGATGGAGCAGTCGTTTCATCGGCAGAGGGTCGGCTGGCGTTCACCACCGATTCCTTTGTGGTCAAGCCCATTTTCTTCCCGGGCGGGAATATCGGCGACCTGGCCGTCAACGGGACCGTGAATGATCTTGCCTGCTGCGGTGCCCGGCCGGATTACCTTTCCGTCGGAATGATCCTGGAAGAGGGTTTGCCTATGGAGGATCTCTGGAAGATCGTCCTGGCCATGAAGGGGGCGGCAGACAGGGCAGGGGTCAGGATTGTAACAGGCGACACAAAGGTGGTGGACCATGGGAGCGGTGACAAAATCTTTATCAATACATCCGGTATTGGAAGGGTCCGGGAAGGGGTTCGGATCGATCCTGCAGGCTGCAGGGACGGGGACCGGATCATTGTGAGCGGGTTCATCGGGGATCACGGTGTCGCCATCATGTCGGCACGCGAAGGTCTCCAGTTCGAAACCAGCATTGAATCCGATACCGCCCCGCTCAACGGGCTTGTGGACGCGATCCTCGACGTCTGTCCGGGAATTTCCGTGCTCAGGGACCCGACACGTGGCGGTGTGGCCACCACCCTGAACGAGATCAGCCGGTCTTCCGGCATGGGAATGGTCCTCCATGAAAACAGCCTCCCGGTCCGCGATGAGGTCCGCGGTGCCTGCGAGGTACTCGGACTGGACCCCCTGTATGTTGCCAACGAAGGCAAACTCCTTGCGATTGTACCGGAAAAAGACAGTGCCCGCGTCCTGGATGCAATGAAAAACCATCCCCTTGGGAGCGATGCTGCCCTTATTGGAAGGGTCACCGCAGACCATCCCTCCATTGTCAGGATTACAACCACCATCGGTTCCAGCAGGATTATCGATATGCTTACGGGAGAGCAGTTACCAAGGATTTGTTAATTCTTGATTCTGCAATTCTTGAGGATGTTAAAACGCCGCTGCATATTTTGCTGCGCAAAAAACGCTAAGGCGGCTTGTTTAACATCCTCTCCGAATAAAGGAGTGCAGTTGCCGGAAAGTCCGCAATCGAATCGGAGAGGGTCGGGGATCAGGGTTTCAGCAGGATCTTAAGGGCGTTCTCTTGCTTGCGGTCGAAGATATCGTACGCCCTGGGACCCTCCTTCAGTGGCATTTCATGGCTGAAGATCATATCCAGGTCCCATTTCCAGTCCTC
>CAZVLG010000064.1:0-2615 GCA_964627835.1 uncultured Bacteroides sp. | reverse complement strand
CATCGTCCCATCCATGCATATCGTCGCCGATCAGGTCCCTTTTCGGATCAGCGGTAAGCGTGGTTTTCCCGGTACCGGAAAGCCCGAAGAAGAGTGCTGCATGTCCATCATCGCCAACGTTCGCCGAAGCGTGCATGCTGGCGATCCCTTTCAGCGGCAGGTAATAATTCATGATGGAGAAGATCCCCTTCTTCATTTCTCCTCCGTACCATGAACCTCCAATGCAGGCCATTCTTTCCTTCAGGTTAAAAACGGCAAACACCTCTGAATTCAATCCTTGTTCCTTCCACTTCGGATTGGTCGTCTTGGAGGCATTCAGCACTACGAAATCCGGCTCGAATTCCTCCAGTTCCTCCTCCGTAGGCCGGATGAACATGTTCTTGACGAAATGCGCCTGCCAGGCAACTTCCATGACAAATCGTATGCTCAGCCTGGTATTCTTGTTCGCCCCGGAATAGCCATCCTGGACATACAGTTTCTTTCCCGAAAGTTGTTCGGCTGCCAGGCCGTGTAACTCCTTCCAAACCCCTTCGGATACCGGTTTGTTGTCGGAGGATGTCCTCTTTTCGTTCCTCCACCAGATGTTCTTTTCGTTCTCCGCTTCCCTGACAATGTATTTATCCTTCGGGGAGCGGCCGGTAAAAATGCCCGTATCCACTGCAACGGCACCGCTTTCTGTGACAAAACCGCGCTCATATCCCTCAAGCGAAGGATCGGTCTCATGTTTATACAGCTCCTCGTAGGAAAGATTGTGGTATATCTCCTTTACATCCGTTATCCCGTAGCGGGAAAGGTCTGCTTGTTTGGCCATAATTATCGTATTAATGGTTTCATTCCGGTTTCGCAAATATAAAAAAAATTGGGTGGCCCGGGGGTGTGCAAAAAAGCCTGACAGAACCTGACAGCCTCTGGATACCTATTTGATTATTCCTATTTTTTCTCTTTTATGACAGCCTGCGCGGCAGCAACCCTTGCAATGGGCACCCTGTAGGGTGAGCAGCTGACATAGTTCATTCCAACACGATGGCAGAATTCCACCGAGCTGGGTTCACCGCCATGCTCGCCGCAGATCCCTACCTTCAGATCAGGCCTGGTTTCACGGCCCTTGCGAGTACCCATCTCAACCAGCAGTCCGATTCCCTCCTGGTCAAGTACCTGGAACGGATCGTACTTCAGTATGCCTTTGTCCACGTAGACGGGCAGGAATTTGCCGGAATCATCCCTCGAATAACCAAATCCCATCTGGGTCAGGTCATTGGTCCCAAAAGAGAAGAATTCGGCCCGTTCCGCAATCAGGTCAGCGGTCAGAGCGGCACGCGGGATCTCGATCATGGTTCCGACAAGATAATCGATCCGGTCACCCCTTTCTTCAAAAACCTTTTCGGCAGTGCTGCGAATGATCTCCTCCTGCATCTTGAATTCCTGATGTGTCCCGATCAGCGGGATCATAATCTCGGGAATGGCATTGATCCCTTTGGCCTTCAGGTTCAGGGCCGCCTCAATGATTGCACGGGCCTGCATTTCCGATATCTCAGGATAGGTAATGCCCAGGCGGCATCCCCTGTGTCCAAGCATGGGATTGAATTCATGGAGTTCCTCCACCTTGGCTTTGATGTCATCCACGGTAATTCCCATCTCATCGGCCATTTCCTGCTGGTTTTCCTCTTCATGCGGAACGAACTCATGCAGCGGCGGATCGAGCAGGCGGACGGTCACCGGAAGATCGTGCATGGCCTCGAATATGCCTTCAAAGTCTTCTCGCTGGATGGGAAGAAGTTTTTCGAGTGCCTTGCGGCGTCCCGTTTCGTCACTGGCCAGGATCATTTCGCGCATGGCGGTAATCCGGTCTCCTTCAAAGAACATATGCTCGGTCCGGCAGAGGCCGATCCCTTTTGCGCCGAAATTCCTTGCCACCCTGGAATCTTTGGGGGTATCTGCATTGGTCCGGACACTCATGCGGGTATGTTTTTCGGCCAGGTCCATTAATTTTCCAAAGTCACCGCTCATATCCGGGTCCTTTGTTGCAATCTTTCCTTCGTAAACTTCACCGGTTGACCCGTTCAGGGAGATCCATTCGCCTTCCTTGAATACCTGTCCGTCCATGCTCATGGTACGGGCCCTGTAATCAATTTTCAGGCTCCCTGCACCCGACACACAGCATTTACCCATTCCACGGGCTACAACAGCGGCATGCGAGGTCATCCCCCCGCGGGCGGTGAGAATACCTTTAGCGACATTCATTCCCCGGAGGTCTTCCGGGGATGTTTCCACGCGCACCAGCACAACCTGTTTCCCGGTTGCAACCCATTCCTCGGCCTCGTCAGCAAAGAAAACGACCTGTCCGGTTGCAGCACCCGGCGATGCCGGCAGGCCCTTGGCAAGCACCCTTGCCTGCTGAATGGCTGTCGCGTCAAATACAGGGTGCAGCAATTCATCCAGTTTATTGGGTTCAATGCGCAGTAATGCGGTTTCTTCGTCGATCATTCCCTCCTCGAGCAGGTCTATGGCTATTTTGACCATGGAAGCCCCGGTCCGTTTTCCATTACGTGTCTGGAGCAACCAGAGCTTGCCTTCCTGGATGGTGAATTCCAGGTCCTGCATATCCCGGTAATGGG
>CAZVLG010000063.1:0-1810 GCA_964627835.1 uncultured Bacteroides sp. | reverse complement strand
AGCATGCAGGACAGCATATGTGTAAGAAGGCAGGAAAAGAAGGTCCGGCTCCGGCCGCGCGAAGCTTCGGGGATCATTACCTCCTCGCTCTGGAATACCATGCTTGACAATGGACTGGACCCCATGCTCGCATTTGAATTGTCCGAGATCTATGCCTGGAGCATTGATTTCTTCGGCCTTCAGGAAGGAGACGGTTTCAAGGTATACTTCGAGGAACAATATGTTGACACCAATTACATCGGCCTGGAAAAGATCCATGGGGCTGTTTTCTTTCATGCGGGGCAGGAATTTTATGCCGTCCCGTTTATCCAGGACAGTACAGAATCCTTTTATGACCAGGATGGCAACAGCCTCCGCAAGGCTTTCCTGAAGGCCCCCCTTCGGTTTACCAGGATCAGTTCCCGGTATTCTCACAGCCGTATGCACCCTATCCTAAAGATACGCAGGCCTCATCTAGGCGTGGATTATGCTGCCCCTGTAGGCACGCCTGTTCATGCGATCGGTGACGGTAAAATTATTCGGACCGGCTATACCAAGGGAAACGGGAACTGGATCAAAATCCAGCATAACTCTGTTTACGCCACAGCTTACCTGCATCTGAGCCGCTACGGCAAAGGCATTCAGACAGGGTCCTACGTCAAACAGGGAGACATTATCGGCTATGTTGGGAGCAGCGGACTGTCTACGGGTCCCCATCTGGATTTCCGGTTCTACAAGAACGGATACCCGGTAGACCCTCTGAATGTAAAAGCCCCGCCGGTTAAACCCGTCAGTGAAGCGTGCCGTCCTGCCTACGACTCCCTTTTACGGATAGCGAAAAGGCGGCTTGACGGGATTGCCATGCCTGATTCATCAAAGCTTGCCCCCGCAGGTTCCACCCATGCGGAAGCCGATCAATAGTAAAATATACCTGTTTGAATCCGCTTACTTCTTTTCCCTCAGCCGGGGCGATTTTAATCCATCTTGAGGAGCAGTTCTTCGATGAGTAAAGGGTAGTGCCGGTATTCCAGCTGATGGATCCTCTGTGCGAGGGATTCAGGGGTATCGTCAGGTTTTACCTCGCATTTTTCCTGAAGAATGACCTTGCCTTCATCGTACACTTCGTTCACAAAATGAATACTGATGCCGGATTCCCTGTCCCCGTTCTCAATCACCGCTTCATGCACATGCCGGCCATACATTCCCTTGCCTCCATATTTTGGCAGAAGGGCAGGATGTATGTTGATGATCCTTTCCGGAAAGGCCCGGATCAGGTCTGTGGGAACAAGCCAGAGAAATCCCGCAAGAACAATCAGATCGATTTCCAATCCCCGAAGAAGATCCGTTACCTCATGGGTGTTGTAAAAGGCATCCCTGTCAAATACCCGTGTATTGACCCTGAACCCGGCAGCCCTTTCCAGGACCCCGGCATCGGGTTTATTGCTCAGGACGATGGATACTTCTGCCCCGTCATGGTCGCGGAAATGCGTCATGATCCTTTCGGCATTGGTTCCTGATCCCGAGGCAAATATGGCGATCCGTTTCTTTCTCATTGACCTTCAATTATATCTGCTAATACAGGAGTTTCCTAAAATAGATTTTTTTCACAAATATTTATGATTATATATGACGAATTTATTATATTTTCACTTCGTTTATTGGTTTTTTTTATTTGTTTTTTAGGCAGAAATACATTTCTTTGCACCGGTATTTTAAATACTAAACTCAAGTATTAATTAAAACTTAGAACTATGTCTGACATTGCATCCAGAGTAAAAGCAATCATCGTTGACAAGTTAGGCGTTGATGAAAATGAAGTTACTCCTGAAGC
>CAZVLG010000062.1:0-5087 GCA_964627835.1 uncultured Bacteroides sp. | reverse complement strand
GACCTCCGACCTGCAGCCATTCATCTATTTCCAGTTTTAAGGTACCGGGGAACAGGCGGTGACGGGGCTTTGAAGGCTCATGGAACATTCTGGTAGTATAATTTCTTTTCACCCGTTATGTTCCAGTACATCAATAATTCCCCGTTAAGATCCGAATCCCGGTAATCGTCGATCTTCCGGAATTCCATGACAAAACAGTCGCTTTCAAGGAATACGATGCTGTCCCCGGAACCTGCAATGGTTTCCAGGGCATCCCTTTCACATTCGTACCCTTTTGTATCCGGCCTGTCCGAATTAACAAACATGAGCAGCAGGGCGATTACACCCGCTGAATAAAGGATCCTTCGCCTGGCGGCTATATTCCTGATCAGGTAAAGCGTCGTTGTTCCGAAAACATACATGATCCCCAGGGTGACCGGGATCATGGTGTCGTACCGGATGATATTTTCCCGGTACATCCGGTACCCGCCCAATGGAAGCAAGAGGATATATAGCAGGGAAAAGATGCCGATCCATTTCGCCATTTCCAGCATGTTCCCCGCTTCTGCAGATTGGTAATGCTTCCGCATGACTGTAATATTGATGATGATCATCAGGAAAAGCACGGGAAATCCCAGCTTGGAAGTGAACACATAATAGATCCCCATGGGCAGCCTTGCATACCGATCAATCAAAGGGATGGATCCGCTGATGCTCAGGGAATTGTTCTGCCCGATGTATAAAGAGTACAGGCATAGCAGGCTGATCCCGGTAAAATAAACCAGCAGATTCACCGGGATCTGCTTCAGGGAATGGATGATCCTTTGCAGGACCGGAGCCTTGTCCCCTTTCCGGTAATTTCTGATCCATAATCTAAGGAGGACCATGGGACAGACAATTAGTACCACGCCTGGAATCAACGGGCCATTCAGCGATAACACCAGCATGAGGATGACGAGCAGGATTTTTCCCGGGACGCCGAACCCTGTTTTCTGATGCAGAAAGTAGCGACGGTAGAAAGGCAGGAAAAAGAGCAATAGCAGTCCCACAGGCAAGGCATAGAAAAATGCATAGATCACGGATTGGTCAATGATCCCCATATAGCGGTTATAGCCCGAGGTCTGGAACAGCGGAATGATCAGGGCGGCTGCAATCAGGAAATCCAGTTTCCTCAGGTTTCCCGTACCGGAAATGAACACCGCCAGTAGGTAGACAATCAATAGTTGCATGAGTGTCTTGGCGAGGGCGCAGGCCAGGTATACGCTTTCTACAGGTTCGACGAACTCCTGGAGCATAAATGGCATGGTCCTGAAATAAGCAGACGCCGACCAGTGGGCAAAAAACCTGTTGGGGTTTGCATAGATCTCGTCCTTTAACAAAACCTTAAATCCCAGAGGATCCTTTAAAACTTGGTAATAGCCTTCTTCAGGAGTGGGTATTACGATCTGGGCAAAATCGCCGCCCAGGGGCATATGGTGATGCTGGTAAAACGAATAGGCAAAATCCAGAGCAATGATGAGCCAAAGGATGCCGATAATGATTGCCCCGTTCCTTTTCGTCCTTGTTTTTATCATTGGATCCACAGAGAAGAAATTTTGCTAATATCCTGTTTATTGAATGTCAATATCACTCCTTGATTAATACCTCGATCCGGGATCCGTTTTCGAGGTTTGCGCTTGCCCCGTCTTCAAGGATGATCTTTCCCCTGCCGGTGATCTGGCTGCCGTCAAGTGCCCGTAATAAAGCGGTTTCACGCACGATCAACCTGGAACCTCGTTCCAGGTTGAGTTCACTGCCGGCTTTAAGCAGAAGGGTGCTTAGGTTTTCGACGACCAGGCTGGAGCGTTTCCCAAGAACCAGCCTTGAGCCAGGCTCCAGTGCCAGGAGGCTGGGATCGGAAAAAACCTGCTGGCCCTTAAATTCTATGGGGTCGGCAGGCTTCTGAGGTGTTAATCCAAGATCAACCAGGAGCCTGGTCCTTTTTTCAAGAAAAAGATCTTCGTGCAGGTGGATGTCACCGCACCAGCGGACATCCGAAGCCAGGTTTCGCTCATCCCAGCGGATCCGGATCCGGATGCTGCCGTCAGCCATCTCTTCCAGCAGTTCCACCGCGATGCCATTCAAATGGATGCTGCGGTTATCGTAGGGTGCAGGAGCCATCGGCCGGCTCCGGTTGCTGGAGGAAGTCCGGTAGGTCAACACCGGGAGGGGGGCGGGGTTTTCATCGATCGCAATCCGGTCGCCGGGAAGGAACACATCCCGGGATGTCCCGAACATGGGATAGGTCCCAATGCTGTACTCGGACGAGTCAGGGTATACTCCGTCTACCAGCAGGTTCTTGATCAGGAAAAGCTCATCCCGGTAAATCATCCCGTCTTTTTCCCCCAGGTCGTATGCCCCGAAGATCAGGTTATTGTACCCGCTGAGAGGATTCTGAGACTCCTTGTATATCCGGGCCATTTCGGCCTCTTCATCGATCCGGAAATCGTAATTGCCGAACGCGCTTAAGGGCCAGGTGTAATTCGCGATCCCTCCAAAAACCCCGGAACCGGTAAGGCTTTCCTTGTCAACCTGTATATAGGCGGTGATCCCTTTCCGAAGAGCACCGGCATGATCCAGCATGCCTTCGGCCTGCTGGTGGTTTTCAAGCCAAAGCCATTGCCTGTGCACCTGGTCGTTTCCCGCCTGCAGGTAGGGCAGTTCGATGCGGACCGCGTCGCCGGTACGGACAAAATCGCGCAGAACGAACTCATTGCTTCCGTGGGGGAAGTCCTGGCCGTAGGCAAGGTCCGATGGGACTTCCCTGCCGCTGAGCGGGTCCCGGGCCGAAATCCGGTACAGATGCCCCGGATGCTTCCAGCCCAGCCTGCGGCGGTCGAACCCGCTGTAGACCTGGGAACAGCGGTCCCAACTGCTGAGCATGGCATAGCCCCCGGCGGAGGACATGAAGGTCCTCACACCGGCCCCGGACCCCCCTGTATGGAAATTATTGCCTCCAAGCAGCAGATGTGAAAATTCATGGCGGAGTATAACATAATTGGCTGCCCCCTTGTTCACGAAGGTGCTGTAGGAATTCATGCCTTTCATGGCTCCGAATCGGAGCCGGCGTTTTCCCGGTACGCAGTACCCGGCGGAAGTGGACCGGGTCATTTTTGAGTTCACCCTCCAGATCAGCATCAGCATATCGATCATGGAGTCCGGTTCATGTTTCTTCGGATATCCGTAGCCACGCTCAGTCGTCAGCATGTCAAAATCCCCCCGGTTCACCGAATAACCGTTGGCCGTAACGATGTCTGCGGGATTTCTCCGGATGATGCTGTCCAGGACCTGTTCGAATCCCCTCTGGCGGACCTTTTCAAAATCAATGGATACCAGTTCGGGATAATGATCTGCCAGCACAATGTACCTGCCGAAGGATGCCTGATGATAATAACGTGTAATCACGCCCCCGGGTTCCTGGCCTGCAGGCAAACGATGGTCAAAAAAGTAACCGGGGTTGGGTGGCAGTTCGCCCGGAACCCATCCGTTGTAGGTTCCCGGTTCATCGGGATCATTGGCGACCTCGGCATAAATGAGAAAGATCCGGAGCGTATCCTCGACCGGCAACCAGTAACCATTGCGGCTTTCCTGGGCGGACAGGGGACCGGAAAGGATCAGTATCCACCCCAGGAACATTGCAGTCTTGAAGGAGTTCGGATTTTTCATTCCTATTCGTTGATCTGTAACCAGAAAGAGCCGCCGTGCTTTTCCACGCCTTCCAGGTCCGGATGTTTCCAGATGGGTTCAAGAATCATGCCCAGTTCATGGTCTTCCGAAATGAAATAATTCGGGAGGATCGGCTTGTATTTTTTCGGGTTGGCCATCAGCAGCAATGCAAGCCCGTACTGCTCGGAATAATAGCGCTCACACATTTCCAGGGGATAATCGTATGGCAGATATATGTCGTGAAGCTGAACGATTACCCCATTTTTCAGGAAAGGCAGTACGTCCAGGAAGAATACCATCGAATCGGAATTCGGCAGGATCCGGTGTGAATTATCGATAAACAATACATCGCCTGCCTCCAGTTCCAGCAGGAAATCCGTATCGATATCCTCGAAAGGCTGCCGGATGATCCGGTCGGCCAGCCTGTCAATTTCAGACCGGGGCATCGGATCGACCGAGATGATCTCCATTTCAAGCCCATTGTCCAGTTTTGATCGGTGGGCCACCTTGGTGGATGTACCCGATCCGACTTCGACATAACGTGCAGGTTTCCTTTCTGCCAGCATTGAATACAGGCAGATGATGTCCAGTCCGGGAAGGAATCCGTTATCCCAGACAGGCTGGCGCGGGTCTTTCTCCCTGCCTGATTTTTTGATGGCCTGGATCTGTGGACCGAAGCTCAGAGCTGTTTCCAGGAATTCCCTGTAGCCTTCCCTGCCGGCATCGATGATACGGTACAATTCTTCGTGGGCGGGCTTTCCGTGACCGTAGCGCGGAAGGAACCTGACCCGGTAATCCAGGTAAAGATTCTGGTATTTTGCTGACAGGCTCCTGTATAAATCCTTCATCTTTATCATGATATTAAATATAGCCATTTCCCTCAAATTTCCCCCATGGCAGCATTTTTTCCTTGGCAGCAATGGTTATCTTTATGGCTCCAAACCAGCAACCCAATGACACTAAAATCATTCCTGTCCTTTGCCCGTTCAGAAAAGGCACCCAGGGCGGTCATCCTGTTCCTGCTGATCCTTTTTTTCGGGACCAATTTCATACACCGGAACTGGACCGATGTGGAGGGTCCCCAGCGGGGGGTCATCAAATGGGACATCATCTCGTATTATGGATACCTTCCCGCCGCTTTCATCCATCACGATATCACCCTGGAATTCACAGAGGGCACCGATTACAGGCTGGACGGCAAGTTCTGGTACGAGGAGACTGAGACCGGGGCCAAGGTCATCATCACCTCCATGGGGATGTCTTACCTCTATGCCCCCTTCTTTTTCATGGCGCATATCCTGGCCCCGGTATTTAACCAGCCCAGGGATGGATTCCAGGCCATCTACCAGTTCTTCCTGGTTTTCAGTGCACTTTTTTACCTCGCCCTGGGATTTTACAGCCTC
>CAZVLG010000061.1:0-3721 GCA_964627835.1 uncultured Bacteroides sp. | reverse complement strand
ATTCAACTTCAAGTCGGATATTCTTGCTGATAACGGATCCGGCATTGTTTTCAACGATAACCGAGTAAACGGCAGCATGATTCTTTGTTACATTCTCAAGAGTCAGAACCTGATCCTGTGCTCCTTTTACAGGTTTTCCATCTTTCAGCCACCGGTAGCCCGCTTCAGGGATAGCTGATGCATTTACTTTGATCTGTATGGTCTGGCCTTTTCCTGCTTTTACGGTTTCAGGCTGTGATGTAATCACGGGAGCCATTTGAGGCGTCCATCCCTTCAGGATATATGCCGGGTTGCTGTAATTGGCGATGAGCGCAGAATCCGTTTCCAGGATTAATTGCCGTGAATAAGCTGCACGCTGGCTCACATCAACGGGTTTCCCGTCACCAAGACGGATGCTATGGTACTCCCAGTAACGAATATGTTCCGTTTCTTCGCCTACTTTCCCCCAGCCTTCAGGCCGGATGCCTTCCAAGGCACAATCGATCAATACTGCTTCCACGTGGGGAAAACTGTAATAGGGACTGCTCGGGGCCCTGGCGATCACGGTTTCTGCATTCCCTATGGTGGAAAACGTGCAATTTACAAATACGTTGCCATGGTTTTCGTTTGTATTGCGCACCCACAGATGAGGCCCATAGGTCGAAACCCGTTCGCAATCTTTAAAGAAGACCGCACCGTAACCCAGCACATTGTCCCCAAACCCGGTAATGCTGGACCGGGTAATGTAGACCGTCCCCGTAGCCTGCAGGGCATCCCCGGATCCAACGATGGTTAGGCTATGAACAATGTTCCGTTCTCCGATCACAAGGAGTCCTTCAGCCTGGGCAGGTTTCTCGCCGAGAGATTTCACGGTGAAGTTGGCAAGGTGTATGCCGTTGGAATTGTGCACCGCAAAAACCGACCGGCGATTGCGGAATCTTTCGATCATCTCATCCCTCGGGCCTGTGGGACGTGGATTAAAACCCCCATTGTTGGCGTAACAGATCACCACGCTGTCACGGTCCTCGCCTATGACGGTTATATTCTCCTTATTCCGGAAATATACGATTTCCTCATAGGTGCCATTTCGGATGTAAATGGTTTTTCTGCTGGCATTGTTCTCCGGGATGAATTCAAGGGCCCCCAGTACGGTGTTAAAATCACCGGAACCGTCGCGGGAAACCACAAGCCAATCCTTATCCAAAGAGGGTGGCACCGGTTTGGTTGCAAAGGTCCAGTTCCCTTTACCCGAAACACCTGTAAAGCTGCCGTCCTTTAATGCAAATACTTCAGGGTCGATCTCAACATAATAGGTTTTACCGTATTTCAGGCGCTTATGATGAAGGCATACGGTTGCAAGGTTGTCGTGAATCAGCACAGGATAAAAGTGATATACGTCTGATTCCAGATTCCCGCCTATGCAGGTATGCTGGTAAATGTCTTCAAGCGGAACGGGGACAAACATCCTGCCGTCCCCTGACTTGTTTTCCTCGATGAACTTTTGTTCCGAACCGTATATCATTTGATCGTAGGGAGGGGGTGTCCTGGAATTCCGGGGGCCTGGAGGAATGCTTAAATCAAGCATATCCACCAGGCTGTCGTTTGAAGCATCGAAAACCCGTATTTTACCTTTATTTGATAAAATGGGGATATCCGGAAAGGTAATTTCCAGGCGCGTATCCGGATTTACATTGTTTTGCCCGTTGGCAGGGAACAGTTTTATCCCATCATGGTTTCCGGGGGCTTCCTGACCATACATTATCGTAATCCCCGCCAATATCAACAGGCTTATGAACAGGGTTGATACATACAGGCTTTTTAGGTGATCTCTGATTTGCATTTGGTACCTGATTAATTATACCCAAAGCTAAGGATTTGCATGAAATTAACTCCCAGGGCGCCCGATATGGATGCAATGGCTTAGATATTATGGTAAAAAAACCATAACTTGACTCATGAAAATTATAATCTGAATTATTATGAAGACAATGTTTTACAAAACTTCAATTTTTCTCATTGTCCTGTTTATGAGCTGCACAACTTTTGCCCAGTTTGAAATACTGTATTTAGGCAAGGCTGATAACCCGCTCGATGTCGCGTTAAAGGATTACTTTGTCCTGGAGGGATATAATGTGACCCTTATCTCTGAAGATGATTTTAAAGGAGCGGCATTTGCCACTGCGGATGGATACGCGGATTACGATGCACTTTTTGTTTCTGAATCCATTGGTTCTTCCAGTGCCAACAACTACAAGGAAGCCGGTTTTCCTATTCCAGGTGTTATAACCGAAGGTTATGCCGTCAGGAGCGATAAATTGGGACTGATTCCGGAGAATACGGAAACCTATTTTAAGCAGGCAAGCAGTGCAGAGCTGACGGCAGATGCACTGACCCTGGTCATCACGGATAATGAACACTGGATCACCCAGGACTATGAATTGGATGATCGTTTAGCATGGGCAGAGACTGCAGATCCGACAAAACTTGGTGTAACCGCTTTTGATCTAAGCGAGTACATCCCAGGTGCCAAACCCCTGGCAAATTTTCTTTTTGATATGGGAGGATTGTCTTCCATGTGGGCTGTTCCTGGGGGATCCCTATTGAACGGCACGGATGCATTGCCCAATATGGTAATCATCGGGGTGATTCAAACCGCCGATCAAGGTCATACATTTACAGGAGAATTTCATGAATTGCTTTCCAAATGCCTGAGATGGGTAACGGATGATTATGAAAATCAGGTTGAAAACACTATGCAAAAATACAACCTGGTTGTGGGTCCAAATCCAACCACGGGCCCGGTGTATATTTCATTGACATTGCCCGCAACAGGAAATGTTACGCTGAATGTATACGACATTGCAGGAAGGCTGATTGAATCGGTTAATGCAGGCAATCTTAATGCCGGGGATAATACGGTGCAACTGGACTTCTCGAATTTGCCTGAAGCACAGTATACCTATGAAATCATTACGAAGACGGATATTCTTAAAGGTAAAATAATCAAGCAATAGATATTGGGTTCGGACCCTGGCGTCTCTCTCAAACAGGTCGGCCATTATATCAGGTATTCCAAAATGAAAAAGCCGTTAACTTGTTGCCTCGCAAGTGAAACGGTTTTCTTTTTTATGGCCCAGCTGGGCTCAGGACCGACCCTAAAGAAATGGCGCTGGATCACGGCTACGCCAATTTCCTGGTCTCGGAGCAGGGATTGTTCCTGGGCACTTTCTATCTTTTAACAGCCGTTGCTTTCCAGAAGATCCGTATTCGTTTCGAACTCCGTCCACTATGGCCCGGGAATCGTGATCGTGGATAAACTCGAAGATCTAACCGAGGCTGTGGACTGAACCGTAATTATAATCATCTTTATTCGCCATATTTTTATATTTGCGGCAGATTTCATAAAATGTGTGTAAATCTTAATATTATATCTTGTCATAGAAACTGTAATCGGAATTATCATTGCGTTGATTGTTGCATTACTTGTTAGAAGAGATGCAAAATCCATGGGAATGAAATATCATCAATGGAGTGTGGGAGTGTTTTTGCTTATGATTGTTTTTCTTCCACTATACTTTATTAAGAGAAAACCAAAATTGTACGGGTAGAGCGGTTCGTTACCTCCCCGCTCCCCCACAGATCCGGACGAGCGGCTTTTCCGCATCCGGTTCCTCGGTAATTAGTTTCGCTATTTCAGACATAAGAATGTTTGATTAAGGGTTTAACAAGAGGAATCCATTTA
>CAZVLG010000060.1:0-3419 GCA_964627835.1 uncultured Bacteroides sp. | reverse complement strand
GGTGTTGCAGAAGGATGCCTGGCGCGTTGACGGGGGCATGGGTACTGCGGATTCATTGATCCTTCCGCCGCCCTTTCGCCGGGATCTCAGGCTCAGATACCTGAAAAATTTTAGCCCCGGAAGGGAATACCGCCTGGAGGTTCAAAACAGGATCGAGGATTGCTCCGGCAACCCGCTGGAAACGGATCAGGGGATTCGTTTTGCACTGCCCGCAGAACCCGGATCACGGGATATCCTTATATCGGAGGTCCTTTTCAATCCGCTGCCTTTCTGTCCCGATTTTATCGAGGTGTATAACCCCGGGCCCATGACCTTTGACCTGGCCGACCTGAGGCTGGCAAACAGGGATGCAGAAAGCGCCGAGATCGAATCTGTCGGGAGGGTCCTTGAAGGGCACCGGCTTTTTTTTCCGGAAGAGTACCTCGTTTTCACCGCTGATCCGGAAGCCCTTGTCAGGTTTTACCTTGTTCATGATCCTTCCGTACTGGTCAGGACGCTGGACATGCCGGCAATGGGCGATGTCAAAGGTTCGCTGCTTGTGCTTGACAAGTACCTGAATATCCTGGATGAACTTGACTACCAGAGGGATATGCACCACCCGGCCCTGGCTTCCCAGGAGGGGGTATCCCTGGAAAGGATCAGCTTTGAAGACAGTTCGAAGGACCGGTTCAACTGGCATTCGGCAGCCGGGAGTGAGGGGTACGGGACCCCGGGCCGCCGGAATTCACAATCTCTGGATGCCGCAGTGATTGATGTGGGACTCCAGGTGGAGCCGGAGATTTTTACGCCCGACATGGATGGGGACAAGGATATCCTTATGATCCGGTATCGTTTCAGATACCCCGGAATGACAGCAAGGATACTGGTCCTCGATCCGCGGGGGAGGCTGGTCAGGGAGATCGCCAGGGGACAGTTGCTGGGGACCGAAGGCTTTTTTACCTGGGACGGGACCGATCGGAATGGCAAAATAGCCCGGACGGGAATTTACCTGGTACTTGTGGAAGTAAACGGTAAAAACGGCAGTACCCTGAAATTCCGCGAAACATGCGTGCTGGCTAAAGGCCGCTGATCAGTTCCTTCATGATCATGGTCATCTGGGGTTCCGCCTTTGCAGCAACCCCGGTAACATCATCCAGTGTTACCTTAACGATCCTGCCCGGGACGCCCAGATCCGTGATGATTGAAATGGCAAAACAGGTGATCCCCATCTGGTGTGCAACGATGATCTCGGGAACCGTAGACATGCCAACGGCATCTCCCCCGATGATCCTGAAATACTGGTACTCCTTCGGGGTTTCAAGGGTGGGCCCCGTTACCGCCACATAACATCCCTCGCAAACGGGGAAATTATTGTCCCTTCCAATCTGCAGGGCGCGACGTACAAGCTCCTTATCATAGGGCTCGCTCATGTCAGGGAAACGGGCACCGAATTCCAGGTCATGTCTGCCGATCAGCGGGTTCGGGATCAGGTTGATATGGTCGTTGAGGATCATCAGGTCGCCGATCTCCTGCTCCGGGTTTATTCCCCCGCTGGCATTGGACACGAAAAGATGGGTAATGCCCAGGTATTTCATGACCCTGACGGGGAAGGTTATTTCCTGAGGCGAATATCCTTCGTAGTAATGGAACCGCCCCTGCATGGCAATGATCCTTTTCCCGTTAAGGTAACCGAAAATAAGCTTGCCATGATGGCTCTCAACCGTGGATACGGGGAAATTGGGTATGTCTTCGTATTCCATGATGGTTTTAACCTCAATTTCCTTTACCATGGCACCGAGGCCTGTGCCAAGGATGATCCCGACATCCGGTTTCAGGTCAGTTTTGCTTTTTATGAAGGATACTGTTTCTTTTATTGTTTCTAACATAGTTGCGTATCTGGTTATTGAAGTTCTCGCGGTCTTCGTTTAGAATATCAACCCCGACGCGTATATAATACATTCGGTTCCGGATGGAAACATCCATATCCGTGAATTTTCCCAGCCTCATAGCATCCTTTTCGGTCGTAAATATAAACTTTTCTTCACCCTCCATTTCGCCATAGGTTTTCAGTATCCGGTCCAGGTCACTGTTGCTGAAATCGTGATGATCGGGGTAGGTCAATTCCGTGATCTGGGCAGAGATGCTCCGGAGGTGTTTTTTGAATAAGCGGGGACCAGCAATCCCGGTAACCATTAGGATCCTGGGCCTGGCGGCTTTCATTTCCATCAGTCCCAGCGGCTTCTTAATATCGCTGAATACCGGAATGGGCTGCCCGTAAGTAAGTTTCGTAAAATACAAGTGCTGGAATGGATACAGCTTGAGATCCTTGACAATGAGCCTTCGCTCGATGGGTTTAAGCCTGTCAGGGCATTTGGTGATCAGTATCAGGTTGGCCCTGCGTTTTTCATAGGACTGTTCCCTGAGCCGCCCCGCAGGGAGCATATGGTCTTCGGACATGGGCCGGTTGAAATCGATCAGCAGGATGGAAAGGCCCGGCTTTACGTATCGGTGCTGGTAGGCATCGTCCAGAAGGATCACATCCAGGTCCGGGATCCGTTTCATCAATTCGCGGATGCCGTTTACCCTCCTGCGGTCAACGGCAACATGAATATCAGGGTATTTATGCTTGATCTGCAGGGGCTCGTCGCCAATTTCACGCACATCATGATCAGGACCGGCCAGGATGAAGTCCCGGGTTTTCCTCCTGTATCCCCTGCTCAGGGTGGCAACCTTGAATTCATCCTTCAACAATTCCACCAGGTATTCGATATGCGGGGTTTTGCCGGTACCCCCGACCGTGATGTTCCCAACGGAAATAATGGGGATGTGGAATTCCCTCGACCGGATGAGCTGGTAGTCGAAAAGGGCATTGCGGATCCAGACAATCAATCCGTATGCCAGTGAGAACGGATAAAGCAAAAGATAATAGTTATTTCTGGCTGGCAGCGGCATCTTGGTTTTTTATTAGTAAAGGATCAGTTTATACGGCAGCCTGGCCTGCATCCCGAATGATCCTTCCAGTTCATGCAAGGTCTCAAAATAGGGATAAAACTGTCCCAGTTCCCTCAGGATAACCCGGTTATGCATAT
The DNA here is from genome assembly GCA_964627835.1 of uncultured Bacteroides sp. GTDB lineage: Bacteria > Bacteroidota > Bacteroidia > Bacteroidales > SM23-62 > SM23-62. Next base: position 351 of record CAZVLG010000060.1, on the reverse strand, counting down.
TTTCAGTAAGTTCTCTAATAAACTGGTCGATCGGATTTTCCAGCTTGGGAAGTGACAGCACACGGTATTTTTCCAATCCGGCCATGGAGGCTGCAATTTCAATGGCATCCTGGAGTCCCCCGAAACCATCCATCAATCCGTTCTCAACCGCATTTTCTCCGCTCCATACCCTTCCGCCGCCGATGGCATTTACTTCCCCGGGTGTCATCATCCGGCCTTCGGATACCCTTTTTACGAACGAGTCATAGGTGTCTTCCACCATTGATTGGAGTATCTTCTTCTCATCCGGGGTCAGCGCCCTGAACGGTGTTCCTACATCCGCATGGGGGTTGGTTTTCGCCACATCCACGG
>CAZVLG010000059.1:0-14396 GCA_964627835.1 uncultured Bacteroides sp. | reverse complement strand
ATTGAATCGAATAGGACGGGGTACCGCCCGAGATATGTATCTCGATGCTACCGTCGTATGCGTCGGAGCAATACGGATGGTTGATGCTTTCCTGTATACTGATCGCATCGGGCTGGAGTATGTGAACATTCACGGTGTCCTGGCACTGGTTTGCGTCCACAACGATCACCAGGTAGTCGCCTGCTGCCAGGCCTGTGGCCTGAGAACCGGTATGGCCGTCGCTCCATGCATATGTGTAGGGCGTATTGCCTCCACTGGCAGAGATCTCTGCTGCTCCCGTGGATTCACCATGACACAATACATCGGTTCTGCCTGCCAGACTTGCATCCGGATTGGGATAAACGCTGATGCTTACTGGTTCGGACAGTTCCGAAGGATGCCCAAGGTTATCATAAGTCCGGACCGTGTATGTGCCGGAACTGGCCACGGTGATGCTCTGCGTGGTTTCACCGTTCGACCATTCATAGGCGAAGGCCTCAGGGGTGCTGAGGATTGTCGTCGAGCTTCCTTCGCAGAATTCCGTATCTCCGTTAATGCTGATATCCGGTTTGGCAATGGAGTTGACGACAACGATGACCGGATCGCTGGCTTCACTGAGGCAACCGTGCTCGTCGCTGACCGTCACGCTGTAGTTGCCGGCGGTGTGGACCGTAATGTCCTGGGTGAGCTGGCTTGTGGGGAACCACTGGTATGTCGCCGCCGGGCTCGAGCTAAGGATCACCGAATCACTCAGCCAGAATTCTGTGGGACCTGAGGCTGTAATTACCGGTTTGGCGGGTTTGGGAAGCTCGGTAACCGTGAAAGGATCGGAATCCGGGCTGACACAGCCCTTGGCATCGGTTACGCTGACCGTATAGCTGCCAGCCGTGGCCGAGATGCTGAGCGTATTTTCTCCGGTGGACCAGTTGTAGCTTGATGCTGGACTGCTGCTCAGGTTTGTGCTGCCACCTTCGCAATAACTGCTGTCTCCGCTGATCGATGGTTTGGCAGGAAGCGGGTTTTCGGTGATGTTGTGGGGGTCTGATGGGGGACTGCTGCATCCGTTCACATCGGCGATAACCAGGGTATAGCTGCCGGATTTTAAGAAAATGGAAGCCAGGGTATCACCGCTCGACCAGAGATACGAGCTGGCTGCCGGGGCACTGAGCTGTACTGAATCTCCTGCACAGTATTCGGTGTTGCCGCTTATCGCCGGTTTTAACGGGAGGGGATTGACCGTGATGGTCGCCGGATCCGATTCAGGACTCAGGCAGCCGGCTGCATTGGCAACCCTGACGGAATAAGAACCGTTGCTTTTCACAGTGATGCTTTGAGTGGTCTCGCCACCCGACCATAGAAAGCTGTCCCCCGCGGACGAATTCAGAACCAGGCTGTCCCCCTCGCAAAAGCTTGAACTTCCCGTGTATGATATGAGGGGCTTTGCAGGAGCCGGCTGGGTGGTTATTGTGACGGCCGGGGAGGAGGGACTCCAGCATCCTTCCGGATTGCTGACCCGGACGGTGTAATCACCTGCTGAGCCTGCATAGATGGTCTGTGTGGATGCACCGGTTGACCAGAGGTAGCCGGTGCCTGGAGAAGAATGGAGGTCCACGCTGTCGTTTTCACATATATCTGTGCTTCCACCCGCAGTGATCAGTGGAGCGGAAGGTTCGGGCAAGAGGGATACACTGGTTGCGGGCGACGGAACACTCAGGCAGGTCGTTGCGTCGGTCACCTGCACGGTATAGCTTCCGGCGGTTTTTACGCGGATCGTCTGCGTAGTTTCATTGTTCGACCAGAGCCAGGTGTCGCCTGCGCTGGCCGTCAGGTCGACCGAATCTCCCGGGCAGAAATCCAGCGGCCCCGAAGCCGTGATGCCCGGTGCTGCGGGGGGCGTTTTGAGAGTGACGGTGCTTATCAGGGAGGTGTCGGACCAGCATCCTGAAGAGCTTTGGGTCTGTACATAAAAGTCCCCGTCAGTTTTGACCCGTATGGTCTTGACCGTTTCCCCGGTTGACCACCTGTAGTTGTCCCCGTCGCTGGACGTCAGGTCCACACTGTCTCCCGGGCAGATATCTGTGTCCCCTGAAGCTGAGATTGTCGGTGTCGAAGGCGTCGGATTAACGGTTACATCCTGAGGATCTGAGGGTTCGCTTTCGCAGCCAAAGACATCAATGACTTTAACCGTATAGCTGCCGGAGCTGCTGGCGTATATATCCCGGGTGGTCTTTCCGTTTGACCAGAGCCATGAGTAGCCGGCAGAGGCGCTGAGCTGGACGCTGTCGCCTTCACAGAATGTTGTTGCCCCGCCCGCGGTTATGGTTGGTTTTGCAGGTTTGGGGATGACTGTGATGTGAACGCTGTCTGTCCCTGTCGAGCCATTCGTCAGATCATTAACCGTGACCTTATACCAGGTGTCGGCCGTGGGACTGGCAACCGGATCGGCTATTCCCGGGTCGCTTAATCCGGTGGTGGGGGACCAGGCATAGGTATAGGGCCCTGTTCCCAGCACCGTGGTAGAAAGGTTGGCGGAGGCGGTCCCGCAATCGCTGATGGTATCGGTGTCCGTCCCGGCAGTTACCAGAATATCGTTGTTCAAAATGGTATAGGTGTGGATGGAATCTGAAGACAGTATGAGTCCGGCATCAGGATCCGAAAGCCTTATTGCGAAATACTCATCCGGGAGTTCAACGATCGTGTCCTCGATAATCTGGGGCTGGATGAAAGTTGTTCGGGTACCGGCAGTGAATGTGGCGGACCCGGGATTCAGGAAATAATCCACGCCCCCTCCTGTGGCCGTGCTGTCGTTGGCCCAGAAGGACACGCTAATTTCTTGGTTGACAGCATAATTAAGTAATACCTCAATAGCCGGGTTTGGATCGGATTCCGGTCCCGAAGAGCTTGCCTGGCTGAAACCCACTACCGGCATCACCGTTGCAATGGTTATGAAAGTCCCATCTGTCAGGTTTATCGAGTTTGCGACGAATTTACCTCCCACTTTAACAAGAGGCACTGCTGTGGCTCCCGAACTGAAATCCCCGTCCGTGTCGGTCCACAATGTATAATTCTCGAATCCCGGGAGAAGTCCCGGGAGGATGGAATCATCCAGTGTCAGGGTCAGGGATCCCGGGTCGCCGGTAATATCCACCCTCCATTCCCTGGCGATGCGCTGCACATTCGGATCATCGTTCGGTCTCTCGGTTGCGGTCCACGCACTGATGTCCCCGTTATCATGACCGAAGAGGACAAACTCCCCGTTGTCCAGACCGGTAGGGTTTCCGATGGACAGGGTGGAGGCGGATTGTGCTTCGGTATGGTGGTTGCTGGCATCAGTCTGTCCGATGCCAGCGACATCATGCCCGTATCCCCCTTCATATGCATATTTATCCGAAGCAATGCTGATTCCATATTTGGCCGCCAGGAAATTTTCGACAATTATTTTCTGTGCATCGTTTAGTTTTTGTTTGTACAGGATGAACTCTGCGATGTCACCGCCGAGGAAATTCGTAGTGTCCCGGCTTGCTCCCAGCAGGAATGTACCGTCCGTAACCACGGAGGTGCCGTAGTCGGAGGGGGATTGTGCCGTTTCATTCAGGTACAATTCATGGTAGGTGGTAGCGATGTTGTGAACCGCATGTATAAGGTAGGGAGTGTTATCACTCAGGGAAGGTCCGTACCACCTGGCGTTGTCCGTATAGGAATAGTAGCGGTCGTCGCTCTCCCTGCTGATGCTGACCGTTTTTACGGTGCTCACCTCATTCCCCATGCTCATGAGGCAATCATCCACTCCCGATGCGGTGAACCTGCTGACCGTAATAAGTGTCAGAGGGGCGGAGAGGGTGTTCAATTCGGCACCCAGGTAATCATCTGTTCCGTCATACCGCACTACGGGCATCCCGTTGATCACCCCATCTGTGAGAAGGGGTTGCCAGGTGCCGGTGGATTGCGTAACATGGTTCGAATTACCGCTCTGGTCCTGCCAGGTTTTTACGGCCTCTCCGTCGGAGGCGTCCGAATCGCTGCTGTTCAGGACTCCCCGGTCGGCACGGAGCCAGAGTACATTGGTGCTGTCATCGCCGACTCCACCGGGACCCGTATGTCCCTCGATCTGCGCGGTCGGGTCCGAGGCGCACATGCCGAATGTCCCGCTTTTTGCCTGGTCCCCGAACATCCTTATATAGATGGTGTCGCCTGGAGACAGTGTTGGATCAATATCATCCGAAAGAACGGCGGTTGGCAACCCGATGGAATCCTCAATGCAGGCATAATGGCTTAGCCCCGAACAGCTGCTGCCCGTGTACAGGTTCATGACGGCCCATTCAAGGGTTCCCGGAAAGGACTCGATCTTCAGGTCCCCTGATGCAGGAATTACGGCCTTGAACCAGACATCGCCCCCGAAATAAGTGTGGCAGGGGGAGGAATACGAACCCGTCTGGTAGGCTCCCTTATTGGTGAATACCTGGGGGGTGCATACATTCCCGACTGTCAGATAGGCTGCACCGCAGGGATCATTGTTCGAAGGTGGCGGGATAGCATAGATCTCCCCCTCCCACCCGTTATGGGTAAAAGCATCGCCGTTCTTGATCATGCTGAACCGGATACAACCATCCTGGGAGGTGAAGCTGAATTCGGGTGTATCGTCGTGATACGCATAGTAGTCCGCTGAAGGGGCATACCGGATTCGCATATAATCCCATGCAGCATATGCCCCGGGAGGCGCGGGGAAAGCACCCCCGTAATGCGTGGCAAAGCCCGAAAATTCAACCGTGATCGGGTAAGGATTTCCGTCCGTGGTGCAGAAGTACACATTCCAATTCCCTGTTGCACTGTAATTGGCTGTATATCCGTCATCCCAGAAAGTTCCTGAATTGGTGAATACCGTATCGCCATTCCCTACAAATCCGTGTCCCAGGAAATAATCACTCGTGTCCTGGGCGCAAATGGACTGGATTCCGAACATTAGCAGAGCGGCTGTAATGTTCAGCAGGGTTTTTATACGGTTGGGCAGGATCATATCAGATCGATCCGGGGTCAAGTGGCTCCTTCATCCAAATTTAGGATTTAATGCAAATTATCCGGTCCCGATTTGATAAAATATGAAAAATCCTTGATTATACCTGGTAAAACCGGGAGTTAATCATTGCGGTTCCTATTCTCAGACCCTTAAGGGTGCCATAATGTTGCACGAAAGAATGAACCTGATTTGCAGAATAAAATTGCATATTTGAACTTTACGTAAGTTAAGGCAGTTTTGGTATTTTATTTGCGGCACTCCAAGGATGAGAATTCTTAAGATGTTACCGGTCGCATGGATGCTGTGCACAGGATGGGCTTATCCCCAGACTGCTGTCACGGAGGAACCGGCGCTTGCTGGCCCTGAAGCGATATTGGAAAACCTGGAGGGTCTCGCTCAGCCCGATTCAATACTCAATGGGCATCCGGCACAACGCAGAACCTACCTGGCCGATTCCGCAGGCCTTGCCGGTATCGACACTTCCTATTTCCTCCCAGGCGATCCTGAATTCAATCTCATACGGGCTGCCGATAACGGCCAGCTGGAAGTAGTAAAAATGCTTCTTGAAAGGGGGATTTTCGTGGATGCATCAACTTATGAAGGGGTCACATCCCTTATGTACGCATCGCAGAATGGCGATACGGCTGTTATGAAATGCCTGATCGCTCAGGGGGCCAATGTAAATGCCCGGCCGGATAATGAAGTTACCCCTTTGACAGGTGCGGTTCGGGCAGGACATTACGATGCAGCCCGGTTGTTGCTTGATTCGGACGCGGAGGTGGATGCCAGGGATGAACTGGACCTTACTTCGCTTATGCACGCAGCGGCATATAATTATCCGGAGACCGTCGGCTTGCTGGTTGACAGAGGGGCGAATGTGGAGAAGGAGGACTGGTTCGGAACAAGGCCCCTGATGATGGCGGCCTATTATAATTGCCTGGAAGCAGCGGATATGTTGCTGGAGAAGGGGGCAGATCCGAACGGTAAGGATCAATCCGGATTCACACCCCTGATGGTCACGGCCCAGCACGGGGATTACGATATGGCCTGGCTGCTTCTTGATAAAGGGGCCGATCCACGGCTCCAGAACGAGGGTGGATTGCATGCCCTTGCAATTGCGGTAATGAACGGGGATAAGGATCTGATTGAATTGTTCATCGAGAGCGGGGCCGATATAAACCAGAATATCAATGTCTCCACCAATGCCCTCCGTCTTGCCAAGGAATCCGGGAACGAAGGAATGGTGGCTTTTCTGATCGAGAACGGGGCCCGGCATAACCGGAGACCGGAGGTTTCTGAAATACGAGCAGCACTTAATCTGAATTTTAACGGGGATGATTTTTTAATGGGATTTGAAACAGGGATTACGGAGCATAAGTATAAAATGTTCCTCACCACCGGTTATCTGGGAAGGCCTGCAGCAGTTCGTGTTCTTAGGCCGGAGAACGATACCCTGTCTTTTCAGTTCTGGGAAAAAAGAAATCTCTGGCCGCTCACACTGGGCAGGAATTTTTCACTGTCCAGGCAGGGAGACATGGGATTTGGTTTTCGGGTCCATCTCACCGGGGCACTAACCTGGGGTAAGTATAGGGGATCCTCCCTTAATCCGGATCTCAGGTATCTGATTATACCCGGTGCAGGACTTACCTGGAGAGACAAACATTATGGTATAACCTTTGATTACCAATACGTTCCGATCAGGGTGCACAGTATTTCAAACCACCGGTTCTCAATGTCGATCCATGGGTTTTATGATTTCAGGTCAAGAATAAGGTATACCCGAAAGGATATTTCCTGGTTCTGACAAGCTTTGGAATGAATAGATTATTTAAATAAATGAACTGGATAAAAAAACTGGGATTGGTGCTGCTGGTTCTATCGCTTGCTTTCGCTTGCGAAGAGTACTGGGGACCGGTCGTTGATTGTTCCGAATGCTTCTGGGAGAAGCCTGACAGTGCAGATCTTGCCATTCATCTTACCATTGACGACGCACACAGGGAAGTGCCCATCGTGGTCTATCGTGGCAATGTGGAAGACGGACAGGTTGATTGGATCGATACAGCCCGGGAAACCCCGTATTATCTGTATTCTGCGGTAAATCAATATTATTCGGTGACTGCCCAATACAGGGTGAATGGGAAGACCATCGTCGCCGTCGATGGCGATCAAATCACAACCAAGCATGTTTCTGATGAGTGCGATTATGAATGCTGGATCCTGACCGGTGGCATTCTGAAAGCAGAGCTCAAATTTGACTGACTATCCGCCACGCTGCCCGATCTGATTAAGTGCAAGTATTTTCTTATATTTATTTTGCGTAACCGGATAAATCTTAGCCTTGATGGAGCAGTACACTGATGCACAGATCCTGGATGGAATTTTGCATTCTGATCGCACAGTAATTGATTTTATCTACCGCAGATACTATGAAAAAGTGGAAAACTTTCTCATGGGCAAGGGGGGAAATCCTGAGCACATCAAGGATGTATTTCAGGAAGCCATGATTATAATCTGCCAGAAGGTGAGAGATCGGGGACTGGTACTGACCTGTTCATTCTCCACGTATCTGTTCGCGGTATGCAAAAATATCTGGATGCATGACCTCAGGCAAAACCGGTACCAGCCTGTGGAGGACTCAAAACTGGATGTGCTTTCGGAAGAAACCCAGCAGGATGAGGAGATGACAGAGAAACTGAAGGCCCTGTACCGCTACCACTTCAGCAGGCTGAGCGAGGATTGCCAGAAGCTGCTCAGATTACATTTCAACAGGGTTCCGCTTGCTGATATTCAGCGTATTTTCGGATACAGTAGTGAACATTATACATCTGACCGTAAATACAGATGCAAGCAGAGCCTCTACAGGCGCATAAAAAACGATCCACAATACAAGAAGATTATGAATAATGGATGAGTTGAGAATCATAAAATATTTAGACGGGGAACTCTCGGCTGATGAACTCAGGGATTTCGAGGAGGAGATACGTATGAATCCTCCTCTGGCAGAAGAAGTTGCCAGGTTCAGGCAGATACAGGAACTGGCAGGAAAACTGCTTTCAGACCAGGGAATAGAAAATGAGGAACTGGATCCGCTTGTACAGAAGGAGATATCGGATGCGGTTAAGGATTATAAAAAAGATCCCGCGGCATTCGGAGATGTTCCAGAGGCGTACCTCCATAATCTGAAACAAGCAGGACAATCTTTCAGTGATAACCGCGGAAAGACATCTTCAATCGGGATGATCAACAGGATATGGTATACTGCAGCAGCAATTGTTGTACTCGCTATTCTTGCCTCCATATTGGTTTTCAAGCCGTTTGCAGGGAAGTCCCCGAACGAGATCTACGCCCAATACTTCAGTACATTCCATAAAACAAACGAGATCCTTGAACTTGCCAGGAATGACAATGATTTCCTGTTCGCCATTGAAGTATATGAAGCTGGTGACTACGACCGCGCCGCTGTTCTGTTTGAAATGCTTGCCGACAGTACCCGGCTAAGGGCCTGGTCGCTTCTCTATGCAGGCAGTTCATATATGTCACTCAACCAGATCACTAAAGCCATGGAACTGTTCCATCTTATATTGCAGGAAGGCGATGATGAGGTTGTGCCGGCAGCACGATGGCAGCTGGCACTGTGTCACCTGAGGGCTGGAGAGCCGGAACTTGCAGTGGAACAATTGGAAATCCTGAGCAGTAATCCCGTATACCGCAGGGACGCTGGCCGGATCCTGAGACTAATCAGGTAATAATTTGCCACTGAGGCTCATGTGTCCGGATGAGCTGTTGATTTCATTTTCATGGAATAACCATGATTCTGTCAAGTTTTTGCTATTTTTATCCCAAAGCGATCCCTGAACATGCCGTCTTTCCCATTCTATAAGCAATTGGACGCAATGGATTGCGGGCCGACATGCCTGCGAATGATTGCCAGGCATTACGGCAAGACCTATACACTGCAAACCCTTAGAAGTAAAAGTTATCTGTCCCGCGACGGGGTTTCCATGATGGGCATCAGCGAAGCCGCTGAATCCATAGGGTTCAGGACCATGGGCGTGTCAATCAGCCCGGAACAGCTTTTCGGTACGGCGCCTCTGCCTCTGGTCGTTCATTGGAAGCAAAATCATTTCGTTGTGGTTTACAAGGTTTCGAGGGATAAGGTTTTTGTTGCAGATCCCGCCTTCGGACTTGTTAAATACACAAAGGAAGAATTCCTGAAAAGCTGGCTATCTGTGCAGAAGGATGGAGAAAGAAAGGGTTTGGCCCTGCTGCTCGAAACAACGCCTGATTTCTATGCCGAAGAAGGGGAGAAGATCGATAAGTCCAGCCTCCGGTTTCTTTTCTCCTACCTGAAACCCTATCGTAGATTCATTGTACAGCTTATCCTGGGACTGCTGCTGGGCAGTATCCTTCAATTGCTGTTCCCCTTCCTGACCCAGTCCATCGTTGATGTGGGGATCAACAACCAGGATATCGGTTTTATATATCTGATCCTGATTGCTCAGCTTGTTTTGTTTATCAGCAGGATGTCGGTCGATTTTATCAGGGGATGGATACTTCTCCATCTAAGCACCCGGATGAACATATCCCTGATATCCGATTTCCTGATCAAACTTATGAAGCTGCCCCTCGGATTCTTCGATATAAAGCTGATCGGTGATATCCTTCAGCGGATCGGCGATCAGCGCAGGATTGAAAATTTCCTCACATCCTCATCCCTGAACATTCTTTTTTCTTTGATTAACCTTCTGGTGTTCGGTATCGTTCTGGCTATCTACAGCTGGAAGATACTTGCCCTCTTTGCCATCGGGAGCTTCCTTTATTTCGCCTGGTTAAGCGTGTTCATGCGTAAACGGAGGGAACTGGATTTCAAGCGTTTCTCCAGCCTTTCCGAGAACCAGAGCAAGCTGATACAGTTGATCAGCGGAGTGCAGGATATCAAGCTATACCATGCCGAAAGACAGAAACGCTGGGAATGGGAAAACATACAGGGTTCCCTGTTCAAGGTAAATATGCGCTCACTTGCGCTCACGCAATACCAGGAAGCAGGCGGGGTGTTCATCAATGAAACGAAAAATATCCTGATTACATTCCTTGCTGCAACTTCCGTAATCCACGGGGATATGACACTCGGTATGATGCTGGCCGTCTCATATATTCTTGGACAGCTGAATTCTCCCATTGAGCAGATGATTCATTTCATGCATGTAACCCAGGATGCCAAGATCAGCATGGAGAGGCTCGGCGAGATCCACAAAGAAGAGAATGAGGAGAAGGAAGACCGGACCGAAATGATCGTGATGCCCGAGAGCAAGACCCTGGAGGTGCGGGACCTGACATTCCGTTATGAGGGCCCCTATTCCCGCAAGGTTCTCGATGGCGTTAACCTGGATATCCCCGCAGATAAAGTCACAGCCATCGTTGGGGTTAGCGGCAGTGGTAAAACCACCCTGATAAAACTGCTTCTTTCCTTCTACACACCGGTAGAGGGAGAGATACGGGTCGGAGATACCATGCTGCAGAGTATGAGTCCCCAAATATGGAGAAGAAGATGCGGGGTGGTTATGCAGGATGGATTTATTTTTTCGGATACCATTGCCAGGAACATTGCACTGGGCGAAGAATACGTTGATACGGACCGATTGTTGCTGGCGGTCCGTATGGCCAATATTAAGGATTTTATTGAATCCCTGCCTGTGGGGTATAACACGAAAGTGGGGAGTGGCGGACAATCACTGAGTGGCGGGGAAAAGCAGCGGATCCTGATTGCGCGTGCGGTATACAAGCAGCCGGAGTTCCTGTTTATCGACGAAGGCACCTCATCCCTGGATGCAGAGAACGAAAAGGTGATCATTGATAACCTTCAGGAGTTTTTTGCCGGTCGCACCGTGGTCGTAGTTGCACACAGGCTGAGCACGGTTAGGAATGCTGACCAGATCGTAGTGCTTGACAGGGGAAAGATCGCTGAAACAGGCAAGCACGATGAATTGATCAAGAAAAAAGGAAGTTATTATAATCTGGTTAAGAACCAGCTTGAACTGGGTGCATGATTATTTGAAAATGCAGTACGATCTGAAAAATGCCAGAAAAGGAATCAAATAAAATCGAAGTCCGAAGCGAGGAAATCCAGGATATCCTGGGACAGGTTCCCCACTGGATTATTCGCTGGGGAACCATCGTCATTCTGTTTACGGTCCTGGTGCTTCTGGCATTCAGCTGGCTGTTCCGCTACCCGGATATCAAACGGGCAGATATCATCGTGACCACGGAAAACCCTCCGGCTACCCTGGTTGCCAGGACCGACGGGCAGATCGAAAGCCTGTTTGTAAGAGACAGCCAGTATGTCGCGATCCATACCCACCTTGCAGTCATTGAGAATCCGGCCTCGTATTCTGACGTGATCAGCCTTCGGTTTGACATCGAAGAAATTCGGACAACCATCACCTCGCTTAACAGGGAAGACTTTATTGTATTGAACAGCAATTACAGACTGGGAGAAATTCAACCGGCCTATGCCGAGTTTGTAAACCGTTACCAGGATTACTTCCAGTTCCTTGACCTGGATTACCATACCAAAACAATACGGTCGAAACAGGAAGAAATCCGGAGGTATCAGCTTTATGCCGGACGCCTTCAAAGCCAGAGTAAGATCCTGCACCAGGATTACGAACTGGCCAGCCGGCAGTATAAAAGGGATTCATCCATTTATGCACAGGGACTGAGTGCGGAAGCGGACCTTGAACGGTCCCTTCAGGCAAAGCTCCAGAAACAATTGAGTTACGAAGAATCGAATACCAGACTGTCTGAGACGGAGATCCAGATCTCCCAGCTGGACCAGCAGGTACTTGACCTCGAGCTCAGGGCCAGGGAGGAAAAGGAAGAGAAACAGGCGAACATCCGTGAATCATTTAATAAGCTGATTTCGCAGATCGACATATGGGAGCAGAAATACCTTCTGCAGGCCCCTATTGACGGGATCGTTACTTTTACCAGGTACTGGAGCGAAAACCAGAATGTTCGGACTGGCGACAAAGTTCTCACCATCATCCCTTCTGACCAGGGAGATATCATTGGTAAAATAAACCTGCCGGTGGAGGGATCGGGCAAGGTTAAGATCGGGCAGCAGGTCAATATACAATTCTCCAATTATCCGCACCTGGAATACGGCATGGTAAAGGGGATCATTCGCAGCATCAGTCTGGTGCCGGACGACCAGCTTTACGCTGTGGAGGTTGGACTTCCCAGGGGACTGGTTACGTATTATGACATTGAGATCCCCTTCAATCAGGAAATGCTGGGAAGGGGAGAGATCATCACGGACGACCGCCGGCTGATTGAACGGATCTTCTCACCCATCAGGTCCCTGCTTTCGGAACAAAAGGAAACCAGATAAGGTTCCAAGCTAATAGTTCCAACCCTTTTTCCTGCAAAAAATTTGATTTTTTAACTTAACTGCCATGTTATCAGTTAGTTGTTAATTGACAAGTTCCAAACCTTTTCAGATAAAATTCATAAAAAAACCCGGTAAAAACCGGGTCATTAAACAGGGTAAGTATCAGGAATGTTCCAACCTATTAGTTCCAAACCTTCTCAAACAAACTGATTGATGATCATTTCATAGAGTTCCTGCTTGCCGCTGACCTGGGAAGGTTCTCCATTTTTCAGTGCCAGTTCGCGAAGGTCTTCGAGACTGAGCTTGCCGGCTTCGAAGGCGGCTCCTTTTCCGCTGTCGAAGGAGGCATAACGCTGTTTGCGCATCTTCAGGTAATCGGATTGTGTCCGGATCCTGTCGGCCGCTACCAGAGCACGTGCAAAGGCGTCCATTCCCGCGATATGCGATATGAATATGTCCTCCAGGTCCGTTGAATTCCTGCGTGTCTTGGCATCGAAGTTAACACCGCCTGTCGTAAAACCGCCGGCATCGAGGATAACCAGCATGGCTTCTGTGAGTTCATATACATTGATGGGGAACTGGTCCGTGTCCCATCCGTTCTGATAGTCACCACGGTTGGCATCGATGCTTCCGAGCAATCCTGCATCAGCGGCAACCTGGAGATCATGCTGGAATGTGTGTCCCGCGAGCGTGGCGTGGTTCACCTCGACATTTAGCTTGAAATCACCGGCAAGTCCGAATTTATTAAGGAACCCGATAACGGTGGCTGCATCGAAATCATACTGGTGCTTGCTGGGCTCCATGGGCTTTGGTTCGATGAGGAAGGTCCCTTTGAATCCCTGTTTCCTTGCGTAGTCGCGTGCCATGCTAAGAAAACGGGCCATGTGTTCAAGTTCCCGTTTCATCTCTGTATTCAGGAGGGACATATAACCTTCCCGGCCGCCCCAGAATACATAATTTTGCCCGCCAAGTTCGATGGTTGCATCCAGTGCATTCTTAACCTGCGTGCCTGCCCAGGTGACCACCGAAAAATCCGGATTGGTGGCCGCTCCGTTCATATACCGTTTATGGCTGAAAAGATTGGCGGTACCCCATAAAAGCTTCACTCCGGAATCTGCCTGTTTCTGTTTGGCATAATCCACGATGGTTTGCAGGCGCTTCTCGGATTCGGCAATGGATTTTCCTTCCTCAACCAGGTCAAAATCATGGAAACAATAAAAGGGGATTCCCATTTTTGTTGTGAACTCAAAGGCCGCATCCATTTTTTCCCGTGCATTTTGAATTGGATCGGATTGCAATGACCAGGGGAATTCCTTGGTGCCCGAACCGAATGGGTCTCCGCCAGTACCGGTAAGGGTATGCCAGTAAGCCATGGCAAAGCGAGAATGGTCTTTCATGCTTTTGCCGGCAACCATTTGATTCTCATCGTAGTATTTAAATGCCAGGGGATTTTTGGAGGAGGCCCCTTCAAACTTGATTTTCCCTACGCCCGGGAAAAACTCTTTATCTCCGTGTAAATAGTCCATGTATAAGATTTAGTTAATGTATTATTAAAAGTATTGTATTATTGATTTCAATTTTAAGTTACTGAAGGGCCTTTTCCAGGGCATGCATCCAGTTCTGGTAGGCATTCTGGTAATGGTCCCTGTCCTTTTCGGACGGCTCGATGACCTTTATTTTTTTCAGGCTGCGGAACGCACTTTCGAAATCCGGGTAATAGCCGCAGCCCACACCTGCTCCTTTTGCCGCTCCCTGTGATCCGTCCGTATCGTAGAGCTCAATTGCGGCACCGGTCAGTCCGGCGAGAGATTCACGGAAAACCGGACTCAGGAACATATTGGTATGCCCGGCCCGGATAACTTTGGCATGAATCCCTGTATTCTTCATGATCTCCATACCATAGTTAAGTGCGAAAACAACTCCTTCCTGGGCTGCCCGTATGATGTATGCATTGGAGTGAATATTAAAATTGAGATTGCTGAAAGTACAGCCCGGGTTCCGGTTGTTGAGCAT
>CAZVLG010000058.1:0-1818 GCA_964627835.1 uncultured Bacteroides sp. | reverse complement strand
AATCCAGTCCCAGGTGCCACTTCCCGACACATGCGCTCCGGTAGCCCGCCCGCCCCAGCAGGCTGGCCAGGGTTTCGCGCCCGGGCTCGATCAGGGAGGCATCATGCCCCCCGAGCACCCCCGAGGCCAAACGGGTCCGGAAGCAGCAGCGCCCGGTAAGCAGGCCGTAACGGGTCGGGGTGCAGACCCCTGAATAGGAGTGGGCATCGGTAAAATACATTCCTTCCGCCGCGATCCGGTCCATGTTCGGTGTGGGGATTTTCGAATCCGGGTTCAGCGCCCCGATGTCCCCGTACCCCATGTCGTCGGCCAGGACCAGCACGATGTTCGGCAGGGGCGCACCGAGCTTCTGCCTTCGCTTATTGTTCCGCAGGAAGGCAAAGGTTACCACCACGATGGCCGCAATGGTCAGCAGGGGTATCAGAACAGATCGCTTCATTCGATGTGTTTAATCAGGCCCCATCCGCACCTGGAGAAGTATGATCCAGCCGGGGCTTATGTTCCCTGTCCCGTTTCATGGGAATGCATGTATGCTAATATACGGGAATTCTGTTTCTTTGTGTAGTATACGGACATGGTTTATCTGCAGAAAATATCGGAATTCGTCCTGCCCATCGAAGGGGGCATCCTGCTTGTCTTTTTTCTTGCCGTATTCCTGACCTCGCTCTTTGAGAAAGAGGAACGACCAGCCTACCTTGCCCTGCTGGCAGGTTTCCTGCTTTCCATGCCTTTACTGCTGCCCTTTCTTGCCGGCTTCCGGTATCCCCGATGGATCTCGCTGGTTCTCAGCACATTGTTTATAATCCCACCGCTGGTGTTGTTTTTCCCCTTCCGGGGAAGGATAGCCTTCCGCAGGCAGTACCCGGGTAAGCGCATCGATGAACGCGACACCATGTTTTCCAGGCGTGACCTTGTGCCGGGCACAAAGCGTTTCGACGAGTACTACGCCCGCCGGCCGGGGAACAAGCCGCTGGACAATAAGTTCCGGAGACTTCCGGGACTTCTTAAGGCCGCAACGAAGTATTATGATCCCATCCTGTTTGCGGCCGCCAATTCGATCTTTGAGAAGGTGGTGGACGAACTCCACCCGAAGGTCGACGGAAGGCCGGCAGCCGAACGGATAAGGATTGCCGGAACCCCCGATAGAAATATCACTGCAGCCGATCGGATAAGGATTGCAGGAACCCACGGCGGAGATACCACCGAAGCTGGGCAGAGCGGGGTTACCGAAAGCCCTGGCAGAATTAAATCCGTTTCGGAAGCAGGCCGATCAGGTCATGCTGCCCGGACGGACATAGCTTCCCAAACTGACAGGTCTTCCATGACAGCAAAACAAGTTTCGGAATTGCTGCTGGGGATGGCGGTGGACTGGGGCGCACATTCGGCCGGGATAACGGAACTGCAGGATTACCATGTATATTCGGTCGGTGGAAGGGGGGAGCGTTACGGCAAACCTTTTTCTGTGGAGCATAAATATGCCTTTGCCCTGACCGTCGAGATGGATTACGAAATGATGCGTGCCGCACCTGCTGCCCCGACCGTGCTGGAGTCGGCCCGGCAGTACCTGCAGAGCGGGATGATCGCCGTCCAGCTTTCCGAATTCATCCGGTCGATGGGTTATCCTGCCCGGGCCCATATCGACGGGAACTACAAGGTCATCTGTCCCCTGGTGGCCCGTGATGCCGGCCTGGGTGAGATCGGCCGCATGGGATTGCTGATGACCCCCCGTTTGGGTCCCCGCTGCCGCATCGCGGTCGTGACCACAGATCTTCCGCTGCAACCCGGGTACCTGGACCGACGTCGGGTAAGGATCTCCGG
>CAZVLG010000057.1:0-7384 GCA_964627835.1 uncultured Bacteroides sp. | reverse complement strand
CCAGTTCAACACCGATATCCGCCGAGGATATGGCACCCAGTTCGAGTATAACCTCTGCATTGTAAGAATCTCCCAGGTTGATAAAATCCTTGGAAATGTCCGGATGCGTAAATTCGACCACTTCGATCTGGTCCCACAGCTTCAGAATGATTTTCTTCCAGGCGGACAGATCCTTTGCCAGTGCAAACTCGTTTTCTTTCATTTTCTGGGATCTTCCGTAGAGTTTGCTATAATATTTGTCCTCGTAATCGTTGAGCATCCGCTTCATGGTGAAGTTGGGAGCCACCCTGGCGATGGAGTTCTTGATATAGCCCACCCATCCTTCGGGCACGCCTTGCTCATTACGGGTATAAAAAAGCGGTGTGATCTCGTTTTCCAGCAGTGAATAGATGGTCTCTGCGTCGAGTTCGTCCTGATAATTCTGGTTATCGTAGCTGCGTTCCTCGACCAGGGCCCATCCGGCACCTTCCTGGTATCCCTCCGCCCACCAGCCGTCGAGAACGCTGAAATGCAGGCATCCGTTCATCACTGCCTTTTCCCCGCTGGTTCCAGATGCTTCCAGCGGCCTTGTCGGTGTGTTCAGCCATATGTCAACACCCTGGACGAGTTTCTTGGCCAGGGAAATATCGTAGTTCTGCAGGAACAGTATTTTGCCAATGAATTCAGGTCTCTTGGATACCTCGACGATCATTTTGATCAGGTCCTGTCCGGCCTTGTCGTTCGGGTGTGCTTTGCCTGCAAAAAGGAATTGAACCGGCCTTTCCGGGTCATTGACGATCCTGTCAAGGCGTTTTATATCCCGGAACAAAAGGTGGGCCCTTTTATAGGTTGCAAAACGGCGGGCGAAACCGATGGTCAGGATATCATCCCGCAGGGTGTCTCCCACTTCCAGGATGATTCTCGGGTCCTCCAGTTTCCGGACCATAGCCGTTCTCAGGCGGTCCTTCACATGCCGGATGGTCCTCTTACGGAGGAAATTGCGCATATCCCATATCTTCTTATCCTCCACCTGGTATATTTTTTCCCAGCGCTTGAAGTCGGATTGATTCTGGATAAAATCTTCGCCGAAAACCTCCTTGTAGAGTTGAAGGGTTTCCCGGGCCACCCAGGTTGGAACATGAACCCCGTTGGTCACATACCCGATATGCAGTTCATCAGGGGTATAGCCCTTCCACAGTTCGGAGAACATTTCCTGCGTAACCTTTCCATGCAGGGCACTCACCCCGTTGACCTCCTCTGAACAATTAATGGCTAGGTAGCTCATGGAAAAACGTTCGTTGCTATCTTCAGGGTGCAGCCTTCCAAGACCTATGAACTGGTCCCAGGTTATCCCGAAACGGGCCGGATAGTGAGACATATACATACGGACCAGTCCCTCTTCAAAACTATCGTGTCCTGCCGGTACCGGCGTATGCGTGGTATAGAGGGAAGTTGCCCTGACCCATTCGAGCGCTTCGGCAAAACTCAGCTTATTGCTTTCAACCAGGTTCCTGAGCCTTTCCAGTCCTATAAATGCCGAATGCCCCTCATTACAGTGATACAGTTCAGGTTCGATGCCCAGGCATTCCAGGGCACGTATGCCCCCGACCCCCAGTAGCAGTTCCTGTTTGAACCGGTTTTCCTCGTTCCCTCCATAAAGATGGTGTGTAACGCTCCGGTCCTGCTCAATATTCTCCTCTAAATCCGTATCGAGCAGGTAGAGCTCAATCCGTCCCACATCAACCCGCCAGATCCTGGCCTTCATGGTCCGTCCCGGCAGGGCAATGCTGATGGTTTTCCAGTTTCCGTACTCATCCCTGACCGGGCTTGTGGGCAGATCCTCGAAATCCTGGGGATCGTTACCGGCAATCTGTTCGCCGCTGGCCGAAACAATCTGTGTAAAATATCCATAGCGGTAAAGCAGGCCGATACCGACAAGGTTCCGGTTGGAATCGCTGGCTTCTTTCAGATAATCACCGGCAAGAATTCCGAGTCCCCCGCTATAAATCTTCAGTGAATCATGGATCCCGTACTCCATGCTGAAGTATGCGATCCTGGGTCCCGAGGCATTTTTCTTTTCTGCCAGGTAGGCGGAATACTCCTCGTATACATGATCCATCCGCCGGAGAAAGTCTGCATCCTTTTCGAGTTTCTGGAAACCGCTGAGGGGAAATTTCTTTGCTGCCATGATGGGATTATGATGGGATTCCTCCCAGAGTTCCGGGTCAACGGACCTGAAAAGTTCAGCTGCTTCCGGATTCCATGACCAGTAAAGGTTTGAGGCTATCAGCTCGAGCTTTCTCAGTTTCGTGGGGATGGTTTCGTTCACCACGAATTTCTTCCAGGCCGGTTTCTCGGCTTTGATGCGGTTGCTGATGAAATCCGGCCGCTCCCTCTCAAAGTACAGGCTGGTCCGCCTCTGTGTCTTTGCCAGGGCGATCCCATAGGCTTTCATGTAATATTCAATGAGATTCTTCCACTGGGCGATCCTGGAAATCTCCCAGGCTTCATCCCTCGCTTTCCGGTAGGCCTCCTGATCGAGGGAGGCAATGACCGTCATTGCTTCCGCAATGCCATCGACGGTCGCTTCGTAATTATTATCATCCCTCTCCACAATGGAAATGCCGTGCTTTACTTCCCCGTACTCTTCCTTGACCCATAAGCCAAATCCGGCCAGCGTCGTGGTTACCGTCGGGATCCTGAAAGCAAGGCTTTCCAGGGGAGTATACCCCCAGGGCTCATAGTAGGACGCGAAGACCGTGAGGTCGAACCCGATTAAGAGATCGAAATAAGGCAGGTTGAAGATCCCGTCGTTCCCCTGCAGGTAGGAGGGCACAAAAACAATCCTGACCTGGTTCTCCGGTTTATATGCCAGGCCGTTCTCCTGTATCTTATTCAGGATGGGATCCTGCTCCGGATTGTGAAGGTGGTGCGTCAGGCAGTAATTCTTGGGATCATTCAGGGGAATGTCTTTTTCAAGCGCTTCCATAAGGTCCTTTCTCGGCCCGTAATGATGTGCCGGAATCAGAAAGAAGGCCACCATTTCCCGCTTGCCGGATGGGGACTTATTGATCGTACCGAGTGCGTCCGTGAAAACATCCAGTCCCTTGTTCCTGAATTCATACCGCCCGCTGGTTGCAATCAAAAAGGTATCTTCAGCCAGGTCCCGGCCTGTAATCTTGCGTGCGATTTTCAGCAGCAACTGCCGGGCATGTTCCCGTTTTTCATTGAACTCCTCCCCCTGGGGAACAAAAGAATCCTCGAACCCGTTCGGGGTCACCACATCCACTTCCTTTTTCAGGAACTGTGCACATTCCCTTGAGGTTATTTTGCTGACGGTCGTAAAGGCGTCGGCATTCTGCGCAGAGAGTTTTTCGAGGGATTGCTTGGAGGTCACATTAAAATCATTGGACGTATCGTCGCCGTCATATTCTTCGAGCTTTCCATACAAGGGAAGCTGGTTTCCTGCAATGGACCTTCCGATAACGGTCGCATGGGTAGTAAAGACGGTAGCAACCTGGGGAAAATTATCTTTCAGGTATAGGAGTCCCCCGCCGCACATCCATTCATGGAACTGGGCCACGACCCGCTCCCTTGTCGTGATATAGAACCTGGTGAAGCTTTCAATCAGTTTGCCTGCCGCGTATCCGAACAGGGCAGGTTCGATGTAATCCCATTGCCCGGACATTGAATCCAGTTTAAACCTCTCCCAAAGCTTGCTGAGGATCTCGTCCTTCTTTGACATAAAGGGCGTGAAGTCAAGAATGATCGCAATGGGCCTGCCTACAATATTCCAGCGCCCGATTTTCATCCGGAGCCCCTCTCCCAATGCCTGCTGTTTCCAGGTATTAAAGAGCAGTTTGTCCTCCTCGAATTCAGGGTTTTCACCCGTATCTCTCCAGACATCGGGACCGACCAGTATATGCCGGTCCTGTAATTCCTCCCTCAGGGTTTTCGCCTTGGTGGATATAACCGTATGGATGCCGCCCACCTTATTGCACACTTCCCAGCTTACTTCAAACAAGTAGTCTGGTGACAGAAATTTCTTTGCCATAATGGTCTGAAAAATAAATATTTAAACTAACAGGTATCCGAACCTGCCGCTCAGGCATTTTTCTTTCCAGCCGCGGTTTTACTGGCTGGGGCTTTCTTCGCAGCACCCGATTTCTTCACGCTTTCTGAGCCTTTCGGTTTTTTTGCTTCTCCTTTAACAGCGGTTTTTTTACGAGCAGCCGGACCGCTTGTTTTTTTGACTCCGGCAGAGCCAGATGTTTTCTTCGAGATTTCCCTGACGGTGGTTTTTCTCGATCCGGCCGTACCTCCTGTCGTTTTGGTTCCGGCCGGGCCTTTTTTACCGGATAATAATTGCTTGTTCAGTTCGTATAGTTCCTGTTCGTTTTTCCGGATGACTTCATCCTTGTCCTTTAAAATCCCGGTCAGGTTGGCTATTTCCTTCTCCACACTGGTCTTGGGCACGGCAGCATTGACCCGCAGGGTGAAATCACTGAGTATGTTCATGTAGTTAATGAACGCATCGTAGGGGGTATCGTAGGGGTTGAAATAAGAATGAACGGAGCCATCCGAAAAGAACTTGGTGCACATGTAATAGAAATGATCGCTGACCTGGAGATAGTTCCAATCCTTCTCAAGCACCGGGTCATTGACCATTTTCAATTTATCACCCAGCTCATAGAGGCGGTTAAAAGCCTCTTCCTGCAGTTCGTTCCCCAGCCAGGCGGTAAGGTCGCGTTCCTCATCGGCCCAGGATATGGGATATGGGGCCTGGATGGCCGATACAGGCTGTAAATTATGGGCAACTTCTGAAGGGGTGCTGAAGCTGAATTTCGACCTGGCAAAGACCGTCTCCGGAATGCTTTTCAGAAATTCGAAGATCCCGGTTTCCTCCCATTGATGCTCCCCGAATGTCTCGTAATCCATGAAAAGGTTAACGACTTCCTCATTTTTCCCTAGCTGGTTCAGCCATCCCACGAACTTATCTGCCGTCAGCGGATATTCGGCCCATCCCCGGTCCGAAAACCTGAATGCAATATCGTCGCTCAGCTTGAAATTTTTCAGCAGCACTTTTAATTTCGGGTCTATGGCATTGCAGTACAAGTAATTGGGACTTTTCCATCCCAGGATATGCTTGGCGCCCTCCGTCAGCATCGCTTCATAGCCCATCCTGGATACCATGGCCCCTATCTCATCGGAATAGATTAATTCGGTATTCCTGAAAACAACCGGTACCTGATTGAAATGTCTTTTAATCTTCTCGACATGTTCTTCGACCTGCTTACGGAATGCATCTTCATCCTTAAGAGCAACCAGCGAATGTGCATTTGTTTCAGCCAGGAACTCAACATGCCCTGTTTCGGCGAGTGACTGGAAGCTCTGAAGCACATCCGGTGCATACAGTTCCATCTGGTCCAGGGCCACCCCGGATATGGAGAATGCCACCTTGAACTTCCCCTTGTATTTTCTAATCAGCTCAAGCAATAATTGATTGGCAGGCACATAGCATTTCTCAGCTACCTTCCGGAAAATGCTCTCGTTGCTGTAATCATCGTAGTAGTAGTGTTCGTTCCCAATGTCAAAAAACCGGTATCTCCTGAAACGGAAGGGCTGATGAACCTGGAAATAGAAACAAATTGTACTCATTATATCGCAATTTACTTGATTTTACATGACTGATAAATAAACATCCCGGACCTGATGAGCGGAGTTTTCCCACTTCAGTTCATCCACTTCTTCTTTGCCGTATTTCTTGAACATTTCGGACAGTGCACCGTAGTTCAGTATCCCGTATATCGCATCGGCCATGGCATCGATGTCCCAGAAATTTACCTTCAGGGCATGTTTCAGGATCTCCGAAACACCACTCTGATAGGATATGATCACGGGTACATTTGACTGCATGGCTTCCAGCGGGGAGATCCCAAAGGGCTCCGAAACCGAAGGCATCACGTATACATCGGTTATGGAAAACATACGGTAAACATCTTCCCCGCGGAGAAACCCGGTAAAATGAAATTTGTCCATGATCCTCAGCGAAGCGGCATGCAAGATCATTTTTACCATCATATCCCCGCTGCCTGCCATAACGAACCGCACACTATCCATTTTCTGCAGCACTTTCCGGGCAACCTCGATGAAATATTCCGGTCCCTTCTGCAGGGTGATCCTTCCGAGAAATGTGACGACCTTCTCATCATAACCCTTGTTGACGGTTATGTTCTCCTTCTGGATCACAGGATCCACCGCATTATAAACGGTTACCACCTTCTCCGGATCAATCCCATAATTATTGATCACCGTGTTGCGGGTAAGATTGCTTACCGTTATAATTTTATCGGCAGCATGCATGCCTGCCCGTTCCATATCGTATACCCCGGGATTAACGTTCCCGCCGCTCCGGTCAAAATCGGTTGCATGCACGTGCATAACCAGGGG
This sequence comes from uncultured Bacteroides sp., assembly GCA_964627835.1. Classification (GTDB taxonomy): domain Bacteria; phylum Bacteroidota; class Bacteroidia; order Bacteroidales; family SM23-62; genus SM23-62. The sequence goes on along the minus strand of CAZVLG010000057.1, from coordinate 955 downwards.
TTTCCCGGAAACCAGTTTGGCGGCCATGCCTGCCGGGTAGGTCAGCCAGTCATGTGAATGGATCACATCGAAGTCGTAGTTTCCGGCAATTTCAGAAGCGATCACGGCATAGTTCGCGATTTCCTGGAACAGATTTTTCCCGTAGCCACCTGTGAATTCAAGCTTTCCGGAGAAATGGGTATGAATGTATTGCCTGGTGCCTTCCTTGTCTTCGGAAACCTGGTTAAAAAAATCTTCCGGATCGGTGTAGGGGACGATGTTGGAATTCACTTCCAGGAACTGGATTTTTTCGAGAAGTTTCGTATAATGGGGATCGAGCCGGCTGAGTTGCACATCACTGGCCCCGATCAGCCTGAGTTTGGTCTGGTCCTCATCGCCGAAGGCTTTGGGCACTACAAAGAGGATTTCCATATCCTCAAGATGCGACATGCCGTTGGTAAGCCCGTAACATGCCGTTCCGAGTCCTCCTGAAATATGCGGCGGAAATTCCCATCCAAACATCAGCACTTTCATAAGCGGTGGGTTTAATTTACTCTGGTATACTGTAGTTCTTGATCATCCTCCGGATCCTCAAAAGGGCCGCTACACTCCATGCCTGTGAAATGGTCCCCTTGCCTTCATGGGGCGGGTCTCCGTCGTAGATCTCGGAAATGGAACCGATTCCATTCCTGTTCATCTCTTCTTCGAACCCATAATACAGCTTTTTTACAAGTGAAATCCCGGTTTGCTTGTGGATCTGAAGGTAGGCCTCGCAAAAATGCTCCAGCAGCCATGGCCAAACCGTTCCCTGGTGGTAAGCTTCATCCCGGCTCTCCTGGTTGCCCTCATAAATTCCCTTATAGTCCGGGTTCTTGGGGGAAAGTGTCCGCAATCCCCTTGGAGTAAGCAGTTCTTTCTCAGCCACATCAAGAATTGATTTTTTCAATTCCATGCTCAGGGGGGAATACTTCATGGC
>CAZVLG010000056.1:0-8088 GCA_964627835.1 uncultured Bacteroides sp. | reverse complement strand
ATCTCGTGATGCCGCCAATTCGGGAGATGTGATCGGAAACTTCGGGTCCAATGCAAGTTACCTGAAATCAATATTTCAATAATGAATAAACGAATCGTTATGGACCGACAGATTATTGTTATCCTGATCATGGTACTGGCTCTTTTGCCGATGGGGTGTGACCAGCCGGGTCAACCGCCGCTTGAAATCTGGGTCTCGGCCGATGGGTCCGATCAAAATGCCGGTACCGAAAACCAACCCCTGCAAAATCCTCACAGTGCCCTGAGGATGGCCCGTGAACTGAGGCGGCTTCATGACAGCTCCGTGGCAGGAGGCGTGATCATCGTCCTCAAGGAAGGGGTTTACCGGCTTGAAGAGCCGCTGTTGATACGTCCCGAAGATTCGGGTAGTCCAACATCTCCGACCATCATCCGGGCGGAACGTGAAGGGTCCGCAGTGCTCAGCGGGGGCATGCCCGTGCAGGGCTGGAAGTTAGCCCGGGACATGCCTGGGGGCCTCCCGGCCAAAGCGGAAGGTAAGATATGGTCAGCGAAAATCCCCATCATATGGGGAGCCCCGGTTGAGTTCAGGCAGCTTTGGGTGGACGGGGTAAAGGCAGAACGTGCCAGCAACCTGGATGATGAACCACTCGACCGCATCCTTTCCGTGGATAAATTGAAAGAGGAAATCTGGATTCCAGCCCCGCGGCAGGACCTTGAGCAGGCAGAACAGCTCGAGTTTGTGATCCACCAGTGGTGGGCCATTGCCAACCTGAGGGTGAAAGACCTTGAGCTGATGGGAGATTCTGCCCGACTTACCTTTCACCAGCCAGAAAGCCGCATCGAATTCGAGCATCCCTGGCCGGCTCCTTTTATCGATACAAAGAAGGAATACAATGGAAATTCGGCCTTTTACCTGGCGAACGATATTGCATTCCTGGACCGACCCGGCGAATGGTACCTGGATCCGGACGCAGGCCTGATTTATTACTGGCCCCGGGAGAATGAAGATATGAATTCGGCCGAAGTGGTGGTCCCCCTGATGGAAAACCTCGTGCAGATCGAGGGCAGCCTGGATGCGCCGGTAAAGCATGTCCGTTTCGAGGGACTTCGCTTCGAGCATACTACCTGGCTGAGGCCTTCCAGGGAGGGACATGTGCCCCTCCAGGCCGGGATGTACCTGATCGATGCCTACAAGCTTGCAAAACCCGGGACACCTGATAAGGCCAGCCTGGAAAACCAGGCATGGATCGGGCGCCAGCCGGCCGCAGTCAGCTTGAAGGGAACGGAATGGATCTCCTTCCACAGGTGCCGTTTCGGACATCTGGCCGCCACGGGACTTGACCTGGTCTGCGGTACAAGCAACGATGTCGTGGAAGGCTGTATATTCCAGGATATAGGAGGAACGGCTATCCAGATGGGCTTTTTCGGAAACGCGGGCTTCGAGGCGCACCTTCTTTATGATCCCTCGGATCAGCGTGAAATCTGCCGGTTTGAGCGGATTGCAAACAACCTGATCACCGACTGTACCAATGAGGACTGGGGATGCGTGGGAATCAGCGTTGGTTACGCCCAGGACATCTTTATCGAGCACAACGAACTGAGCCATCTGAATTATTCCGGGATCTGCCTGGGCTGGGGGTGGACAAAAACGATTAACTGCATGAGGAGCAACCGGGTGCACGCCAACTACATCCATCATTTCGCAAAACAGATGTACGATGTCGGGGGCATCTACACCCTTTCGGCCCAGCCCGGCACAGTGATCAGCAACAACCGGATCGAGTACCTGGAAAAGGCCCCCTATGCGCATATACCCGAACATTACCAGTATATCTATCTTGACGAAGGATCTTCCTACATAAAGGTTGTGGATAACTGGACGGAAGAGGAACGTTTTTTTTCCAACACGCCGGGACCGGGGAACGAATGGATCAACAACGGTCCGCAGGTTTCGGAGGAGACAAAAAACGCTGCGGGACTCAAAGAAGAATTCAGGGATCTGCTGGACAAAATGAAATGATCGGAATATGGGCATTCCCCGGGACCATATAAGGAATATGAAAGGGGTGATCACCCCCCTGGTGACACCCTTGAAGGAGATGGACAGGCTGGATGCCGGGGGACTGGAACGACTAGTGGAGCATGTCCTTTCCGGCGGGATTTCCGGGATTTTTGTCCTCGGTACAACAGGAGAATTCTCGGGACTCAGCTACCGCCTCCGCTATGAGCTGGTAGAACGGGTTTGCCGGCAGGTTGCCGGCAGGGTACCCGTCCTGGCAGGCATTACGGACACATCCATAAAAGAAAGCATTAACCTGGCTGAAAAGGCCGGCGAGTTCGGCGCTGCCGCCGTTGTTGCCGCACCGCCCTATTATTATCCCACGGGACAGCCGGAACTGATCGAGTACTTCGAAAAGCTTGTCCGGCATATTGACCTTCCACTTTTCCTGTACAATATGCCCCTGCACACTAAAACCATCCTGGAGCCGGAGACGGTCCGGACCATTGCCGGGAACGGGAAGGTAGTGGGACTGAAAGACAGTTCCGCCAATATGGCCTATTTCCACCTCATTCAGTATGCGATGAAGGACCTTCCTGAGTTTAAGCTTTTTGTGGGACCCGAGGAAATCCTTGCCGATGCGGTGCTGCTGGGAGCGGACGGGGGTGTGAATGGAGGATCCAATCTTTTCCCCGGCCTGTATGTGGATCTGTACAAGGCTGCCCTGGCAAAGGATTTCGACCGTATAAGGGTCCTGCAGCAGAAAGTGCTGCTGATCAGTTCCCATATTTACTCGGTGGGAAGATTTAGTTCCAGTTACATGAAAGGATTGAAATGCGCTTTGTCGATAATGGGGATCTGCGATGATTTTATGACGGATCCCTTTCACAGGTTCAGGAAACAGGAACGGGAAAAAATTGCGGAAGCATTGAAGATCATAGACCGTGAAATTGCAGGCACTTGACCTTATCATCTTCCTGGTCTACATGGCCGGAATCGTTGTTTTTGGCAGCACATTCTACAGAAAGAACCGGGATGCAGGCCAGTATACGGCCGGCGGCGGAATCCTGCCTCCCTGGATCGTCGGAATGTCCATCTTCGCCACCTTCGTAAGCAGCATCAGTTTTCTGGCGATCCCGGGGAAAGCCTACCAGAGCGACTGGAATGCATTCGTCTTCAGCCTGACCATTCCGGTTGCGGCCATTCTCGCAGTACGCTTCTTTGTGCCGCTTTACCGTAGCATCAACAGTATATCGGCTTATACCTACCTGGAGAAGCGATTCGGCGTCTGGGCCAGGACCTATGCTTCCCTGTGCTACATTCTGACCCAACTGGTGCGTGTGGGGTCCATCCTTTACCTGATGGCCCTTCCGCTTAATACGCTGTTCGGCTGGAACATCAGCGCGATCATCCTGTTTACAGGGATTGCCGTCATCCTGTATTCCATGCTTGGCGGCATAAAGGCAGTGATATGGACGGATGCGATCCAGGGCATCATCCTGATCGGGGGCGCGCTCACCTGTGCGCTGGTGCTGATGTTCGGGATGCCCGGGGGGGCCGGGCGACTGTTTGAAATTGCCGTGGAGCACAATAAATTCAGCCTTGGCAGCTTTGGGGCCAGTGTATCCCGGTCGACATTCTGGGTCATGGTCCTCTACGGCCTGTTTATCAATCTCCAGAATTACGGTATCGACCAGAATTATATACAGCGCTACATGACCACGCGGACCCAGAAACAGGCCCAGTGGTCTGCGCTGTTCGGGGCCCTGCTTTACGTACCCGTTTCCCTGCTTTTCTTTTTCATCGGTACGGCCCTGTTCTCTTATTACAGCGTGAACATGGAACTGCTTCCCCCGGAACTGCGGGAACTTTCAGCCGGAGATAAAATATTCCCGTTTTTTATCGTCAACGGATTGCCATCCGGCCTGACCGGTATCCTGATCGCATCGGTATTTGCTGCCGGAATGAGCACCGTATCGACCAGCATCAACGGCACGGCAACCATCGTATTTACCGATTATTACCAGCGGTTTTTCAGTCCCCGGTCCTCCAACCGCGGATCCATGATCGTACTGTATCTCTCCTCCCTTGTATTCGGGATCCTGGGTATACTGATCGCCCTGGCCATGATCCGGGTAAAATCCGCCCTCGACGCATGGTGGGCCCTGGCATCCATATTCAGCGGGGGCATGCTGGGACTATTCCTCATGGCCTATATGGTCAGGAAAGCAAAAAACATATATGCCGTTATCGGTGTTATCTCAGGTGTGCTGGTGATCCTGTGGATGAGCCTTTCACCGGTCTATTTCACCGAAGGCGCATGGATACAGTTCCGCAGCCCCTTTCATGCAAATCTCACCATCGTGATCGGCACAACGGTCATTTTCCTGGTCGGATTCATCCTTTCCATACTTGTCTCCGGGTCGAGAAGTACAGCTTCCGGTTCCTCCGGATGAATACCATGGGGAATGCTTAACAGGTTGCGGTGCTCATCGCATGCCCCGGGATGGATCAGTAATCCACCGCCATCCAGACCGTCATTTCTGAACTTCCGCGGTTTCCCCAGGCATAGTAGGGAATCAGCCTGATCCTGACCTTTTCGGTTTTAATAGGTTTGATCTCCCTGTAAAGCCTCCGGTCAGGTGTCATACTGCTGTCCGGGTCATCCTTGCGGGCGGGACCCTCCGGGACCAGCCGGTGAACATCTCCCTCCAGGACCAGCATTCGGGCACCCTGGATGCTGGTTTCGACACCGGAGAAACGGATATCGCCCGGGATGGCCAGTTCATAAAACCGCATGTTTTCCGGGATGTCCGGCGATTCCATGCAATAAACGATTGGGCCGCGCTGTACCGCAACCTGGTTTGAAACCTCTTCCACAAGGGGATGTGCCTGGATCAGCTTCGGCCTCATCGGGATTTCCAGTTCAATGACATCCCCCGGTTTCCACCTTCGATACAGTTCACAGTATTGCCCGGGTTTTAGCAGCATGGTTCCGGGTTTGCCGTTGATGAGCAGGTTGGCTCCGTCGGCCCAGGAAGGAATTCGTAAAAACAGGGAGAATTCCCGGTCCGGGACCGTACTCAGCCTGATCCGGATGTTCCCGTCCCAGGGATAGTCTGTGGACTCCTCCAGGGCAATCTGATCGCCACCGGGAAGGCTTGTCTCCAGGACATTCCCCCCGTACAGGTTGAACCAGATCCCCTCTTCGGATATGCAGTACATGTAGTTGCCGATCTCGGCCACTGTACGCACGATGTTCGGTGGACAGCAATTGCAGAGACTGATGTATTCTTCCCTTTCCTTTGACCAGCGCAGGGTGTAGGGCAGGTCCCTGTTGACGCGCAGGGGATTGGTATAGAAGTACCTTTTTCCGTCCAGGCTGACGGCCGGGAGGACGGCATTGTACAGGGTTCTTTCCAGCAAATCGGCGTACTTCGCATCAGCGGTGACCATAAGCATCCGCCAGGACCACAGCAGGCTTCCTATGTTTGCGCAGGATTCGTTATGGGCCGTAATATTCGGCAGCTGGTAGGGACGGCCATAGGCCTGGTGGACCTGCTGAATGTAAGGCGGATCATAGCTGGTCCCGTCAGGTGAGACCCCGTCGTAAAGGGCACCACAGCCGCCCGTGATATAGAGTTTATGGTGTACCAGGTCTTCCCAGATGGATTCAAGGGGCCGCAGGAGGGTGCTGTCCCCGGTTTCGGCCACCAGGTCAGCTACCCCGGCGTAGAGGTAATTGGCCCGTACTGTATGTCCGACGGCCGTCGTTTGCTGCCGGAAGGGGATCCTGTCTTGGTTATGGTCCGTGCCGTCCTCCACCATGTCCCGGATTTCCACCAGGTTCCTGGCCAGTTCCAGGTACCGGGCATCGCCGGTGGTCCGGTACAGTTCCGTTACACCCATGTAATGGGAGGGGCAGATGGCATTCTTTGCCAGTTCTTCCGGAGCCCTCTCGTAAAACGAGATTAAAAAGTCGGCGGCCTTTTTAGCCACTTCCAGCAGGCTTTCTTTCCCGGTGGCCCGGTAATGTACGCAGGCTGCTGTCATGAGGTGCCCCAGGTTATACGTTTCAAAATCCAGCCTCTCCCGGAATTCCCGGGCGGCTACCGGGTCGTCCGCCTGTTCGATTATTACCGGAGTATGTATGTAACCGTCGGTCCGCTGGGAGCGGGCTATATAAGGGATGATGACGTCCATCAGGCTGTCCAGTGAGGGATACCCTGCCTGCAGGTAAACGGCTGCAAGCGCTTCGAACCATTTATAGAAATCCCCGTCGTGAAAAGGGGGACCGAGATGGCATCCTTCCTGCGTTCCGGAGGCGATCTCGAAATTCCGGAACGCATGGCTTCTTTCGGGATCGTTCAGGATCTTCCACATGGAGGGAACCATGGAGTCCCTGCAGACCCTGAAACGTTCTGCCCAGAAGCCCTTGGTCCACTGCACATCATCCATGTCTATGCCCATCAGCCGGGCATAGGGACTGTGGGAAACATTGACCAGGCTTTTTTCCTGGGCATCGAGCTGGCTGGCGAGAAGAATGATTGCCAGGAATGCGATCCAAGGTTTCAGAGTCTGTTCCATCTTACATATTTTTATGGTACCGGAGTGTACATGCTTGTGTTTATATTCGTCTCGAAGAGGTATTCACCGGAACCAGCTTCGATGATCAGAAAGCCGTCCTTCTCCCCGACTCTCATGATCCCCACCGCTCGTTCAAGTGGTTTCCCTGATTCCAGTATCGATGTTCCCTTTTCGACAGGTACATGGATACTGGCCGTAGTGTTGGGAGGGATCCGGACCTTCAGTCTGAGCCTTCCCTCAATGGTTTCCCAGCGGGATGATATCTTTCCGTAGGGAGACATGTGCCATCCATCTGCGAATTCAAGGCGGGGGGTGAGCAGGGGATGTATGATGAATTTCTTATACCCCGGGTGGGCGGGATCGGGCTGAATGCCGGCCACATTCCTGTACATCCAGTCCCCAATCGCCCCATAGGCATAATGGTTGAAGGAATTCATTCCCTCATTCTGGAAGCTGCTGTCGGGCCGGATCCCGTCCCAGCGTTCCCAGATGGTCGTGGCTCCCATGGTCACCGGGTAAAGCCAGGAAGGATATTTTGGCTGGAGCAGGAGATAGTAGGCCAGGTCGGGATAAGCATTCTGGGAAAGGGCCTGACATAGCAGGGGGGTCCCGAGGAATCCCGTGGTCAGATGCCCGAAGTGTTCAACATCCCCTGCCAGGCGGCTGGCAGCCGATTCCCTTAATTCATCCGGAAGCAGGTCAAATTCAAGGGCAAGCGAATAAGCGGTTTGCGTGTTGGAGGAAAGCCTGCCGGTGGAGGTCATGAATTCTTCCTGAAAGGCCTTCTTGATCTTTGGCAGCAGTACCGCGTATTTCTCCGCGTCATCCCCCCGGCCCAGGATGGATGCAATCTGCTGAAGCAATTTCGTGGAATGGTAGAAATATGCCGTGGCGATCAGGTCCTTGTCGGTGTGGGCACCTGCATACCCGTAATCGGGTGCCTGGGGTTTCAGGCTGTAATACTCGGCGAAGGAGAGCCAGTCCCCGAAATGGAAATCGTAATCGAAAATATACCGCTCGCCGGCATGCCGGACCATGTACTCCACCCATGCTTTCATCGATGTGTACTGGGTTTCCAGGACCCTCAAGTCCCCATAGCACTGGTAAAGTGTCCATGGCACGGTTACGGCGGCATCTGCCCAGCCGGTGGCGCCATAACCGTCCGACCATCCCGTACCGCCTCCGCCTTCCAGGACCATGGGTACGACCCAGGGGACACTGCCGTTGTCCCGCTGGTCGGCAGCGAGATCCTTTAGCCATTTGGCAAAGAAGGCCGCTGCATCCATGTTAAAACAGGCCGTGGGGGCAAAAACCTGCGCATCTCCGGTCCAGCCCATCCGCTCGTCCCGCTGCGGGCAATCGGTGGGGACATCCAGGAAATTACCCCGGAGTCCCCATTGAATATTATGCTGCAACTGGTTGACCAGTGAATCGGAGCAGTTGAAGTCCCCCGCCACCTCCATATCCGAGTGGATCACCATCCCCTGCAGGTCGTTCAGGGTGATCTCCCCGGGATAACCG
>CAZVLG010000055.1:0-5353 GCA_964627835.1 uncultured Bacteroides sp. | reverse complement strand
GATTTGTAAAAATATCATCAACAATCAGTACTCGCATGAAATGTGAACATATATTACATAATAATTAACCCAGTTCACTGAGTGTTTTCACAATGTCCATGCTGATAATCTGGACATGGCTGCCTTCAAGGTTGATGATCTTATCGTTCTTGAATTCAGTGAGTGTACGGATAAAACTTTCCTTGGTAGTGCCAGCCAATTCGGCCAGCTCTCTTCGGGTCAGGGGAAAATCGAAACGGGTCTTACCATAGATTTCCTCTGCAAAATAGAGAAGTACATCTGCGATCCTTCCTGGCAACTGCTTATGGGTTTGGTTAATCAAGCGTTTAAAAATAAACAGCCCGTCCTGGCTGATCAGATTTATTAACTGAAGGCTAAATTTGCCATTTCCCATAATCACATTCCGAAAGGCATTGATATCAATAAAGCAGATATCAGAAGGTTCTACTGCAGTGGCCGAGTACTGGTGAATCTGATCACCCATCACGGACAACATCCCGATGTATTCTCCCGGAGTGGCCATTCTCAATAAAACTGTCCGCTCATTGCGTCCTTCCTTATAGATTTTCACAAGACCCGATACCATCAGCATGATATGAGAGGTGCGGGTTCCCTGCCGGAATACGCTATCCTTCTTATGATAACTGACAACATTGCTGTGACCCTCAAGCAGTTCTATTTCCTGGGATGAAAGCAACTGCACATAAGGCATAAACTCCCCGCAGGAAGGATCGGGTATGGAATTCGAGGGTTTCAAGGCTACAAAACTAATTAAATATACCGAAATTCGATGATTTAAATCATCCCATTAAGCTCTTATTATACATGGTTTTATGATATATTTGGTGCTGGTATAAATTGCTTGCATGAAAAAAATCCTAATTGTCGACGATTCCAATACCAATGTGGTGCTGCTCGCAGCCATTTTGAACAGCAGGGGTTATGAGATCCGGACGGCATATAATGTCGAAGAAGCACACATTATGCTGGCAAAAGAACTCCCGTCACTTATCCTTCTGGATCTGCTCATGCCCAGGATCAGCGGGTATCAGTTCCTTGACCAGCTTAAAAAGGATGAGAAAACACGCAATATACCTGTCATTATTGTCTCCGCCGTAACGGACACTCCCAACATCCAGAAGACATTTGATATGGGTGCTGTTGATTACATAGAAAAACCGGTTGACATAAAGGCTCTTGTATCTAAAGTTGAAAAGACACTGAATTAGCACCGGAATGACTACCCTTATTATATCCCTGCCCGAAACGGATGCAGAAACCCAGCTCCCTTAATACATGGTTCGTCTCTGCGTTTTCTCCTACTGTTAAAAGACAAAATCCCGGGTCCGACCTGCACATCCCCGATAAAAATTTCTGCAATGATTCCCTGGTTTGGGAATAATAAGTATTTTTATTCTGACTTGGACAGGCTATGGAAAAACCGAATGATATTATTATCAGATTTATAATTTACGGGTTCCTTATTGGTATTTTCTTTCCAGTTGCCTCCCTGCTCATTCATACCTTTACGGGACATGTAAGCTTCTCCATTCAGGGATTCAACCGGCTGCATTCATTATTTCCCGGACAGTTTCTCCTTGATCTGATTCCCCTCTTAACCACGTTTACAGGAGCCCTGGCAGGATATTATGAATCGGTTCAGCAGAGGAATCACTTTAAACGATCCCTGCAGGAACGAAAGAAATCGGAGAGAATACTCCGTTTCACGGAACAACTGATCAACAACCAGCTCGATGCCGAACTTGAACTTATGGACCCGACTGACCCTTTGGGGAAGGCCATGATCAACCTGAGGGACAACCTAAAACAAAACATCGGGGAACAACAGCAACGAAAAAAGGAGGATGACCAGCGAAACTGGGTTTCCGAAGGCCTGGCCAATGTTGGTAATATCCTTCGAGGTTCGTTCGAAAACATGGAGGACTTTGCCTACAACATCATCAGCTACCTGGTCAAATATCTGGATGCAAACCAGGGAGGGTTTTTCCTTGTTGAAGAGGAGACGGAAAAGGAAAAATATATTGATCTAAAGGCTTGCTTTGCATATGACCGAAGGAAGTTCGCCGATAAAAGAATCGGTTGGGGAGAAGGCATCATCGGTACCTGTGCCCTGGAAAAACAGAGCATTTACATGACGGATCTGCCGGATGGATATATTGAAATTACATCGGGATTGGGTCAGGCCACACCTGATCATCTGCTGATCGTTCCGCTGGTCGTCCAGGATGAGGTTCTCGGAATCATCGAATTGGCTTCATTTAAAACCTTTCATGATTTCGAGATCGGATTTGTTGAGAGCTTAGCTGAAAGTACCGCCATTACCCTCTCCAGTCTGCAGAGCAATATCCGGACAGCCGCCCTGCTTAAAGAATCCCGGAGCCAGGCCGAGGCACTGGCCCTTCAGGAAGAAAAGATGAGACAAAGCATGGAACAGCTGAAGCAGACCCAGGAGCAAGCCGCGCAACAGGCTGAAAAATTCATCAGCTTCACCAATTCGGTCAATCATACCCTGATCCGTGCCGAATATGATACCGAAGGAACACTGATCTATGCCAACACCAAATTCCTGCATAAACTCGGTTATTTCAGTAATGCAGAGGTGGAAGGCCAGCATATATCAAAATTTCTTGATGAAAAGGACCGGGAATGGTTTGATCCAATCTGGAAAAGATTATCCGAAGGAGGGAAACATTACGAGGGGTATATGAAGCATGTGACGAAACTGGGACAGGATCTCTGGACCATGGCTACCTATACATGCGTAAGAAAAGAAGACGGATCTGTTGACAAGATCCTGTTCCTGGCTATTGACAATACCGAACAACATAAGCAAAGCCTGGATTATGAGGGACAGATCGATTCCATCAACCGATTGAATATCAAAGCTGAATTTGCACCCGACGGTAAATTTATCAACTGCAATGAACGTTTCCTCGAAACGATGAAATTCTCAAGGAAGGAACTGGAAAAGATGTCAGTCTATGACTTTGTGGAAAAAACGGAAATCGAGAGTTTCAATGAAACCTGGGAAGGGGTGACCCGGGGAGTCCCCTTCCAGGGCCAGTTGAAAAGCCTCACCAAATACGAGGACGAGAAATGGTTTAGAATAAGTTTTACAGCCGTTGACGACATGTATGGAGAGGTTGCCAAGGTGATTTGCCTGGCCAACGATATCACCCATGAGAGGCTGATGGAACTTGAGAGCCGGAAATATACAGAGCAACTGAAAATTCAGGAAGACAAGCTCAAAATGGCCAGTGTTGAGCTAAAGAAGCAACTTGAACAGAGCAAATCCGAACTGGAAGAACAATATAAGTTGATCACAAGTGAACGGGACCGCATGGTAAAAACCCTGATGGACGACATAAATATCATCATAACGATTAACCAGTCCTCAAGGATCCGATTTATTAATTACAGCGCTGAAAAGTTCTTTGGGATAAAATCTTCCAGTGTCCTGGGAAAGAATCTGAAAATCCTTTTGTCCCCTGACAAGGCACAACTAGACTCCTTTATCCTCAGCCTTACCGATCCGAATGCTGTTAAAATCACCGGGGAAAGGAAGCAGGTCAGGATACCGGATAAAAACGGAAGAATGCATGCTGCTGAAATGCACCTGTCAATGGCAGAACTGAAGAATGAAGTAAGCTACACGGCTTTCATCTCCCTGCAATGATCCCTGATTAAATGGATCTCCATGACATTCGGAAGATATGGAACCTGGATGGTTCCGGGGAAACCGAAGAAGCAGCAATTATTCTGAAGGCTGGTATTTCAAAGGGGTGAACCCGGATATCTCCCGGCCTGAGCAGTTATCCCGGGAATCTCCATGAGTGAAGGAACGCAGGATGCATACCCATTCATCCAGGTGATCAATGTAAGGTACAGGTGATCCTGCGGGACTTGAAGTGGCCGGGGATGTTCGGATACTGGAACGTAAGCTCCCCGGACGATAAAGCCAGAGAAAATACTATCGGGCTGGTTGATCTCCCTTTATCCAGTTCAGTATCCTGGGATCATAGGGCTTGGTCTTGGGAGATGCCATCCCCACAAGCCTGCCTTCTTCATCGACCAAATATTTTTGAAAATTCCATTTTACGGAGGAATCCATAACCCCGTTCTCTTTTTTGCTGGTGAGCCACCGGTAGAGGGGATGCATATCCTTCCCCTTCACGGAGATCTTGGCCATCATGGGAAAGCTCACTCCATAGTTCCTTGTACAGAATTCCCTGATATCTTCATTTGATCCGGGCTCCTGCCGCATGAAATTATTGGCCGGAAATCCGATGATGGTGAAGTCCCCGGCTCCAAATTCCTCATACAATTCCTGAAGCTCGGCATACTGTGGTGTAAAACCGCATTTTGAAGCTGTATTCACAACAAGTACTTTTTTCCCTTTCAAGCTGGCCAGATCGAATTCTTCCCCTTCAAGGCTTAGCACCCTGAAATCATGGAGACTCTTATGGGTCTGTGATGTTCCTGTCATTGACATAAGTATTAAAACAATGCATATCAAGGTTCTCTTTCTCATATTGCCAGATGTATTCTCTAAAGTATAACAATAAAGGGCAGGTTCTTGTTCAGTCCAGGCATATAAAAAACAGCCTTATCTGGAAATTACCGGGGCCAGGGCAGACCTTAATGGAGGATGCGGAATTCTTCAAATCCGCGCAGGCCTGACTCTGACTGCAGCACTTCATCCACACGCCCAAACCCGGGTCCGCGGCGGCACCATTCCAGAAATAATTCCAGGTTCAGTTCACTGCCCTCTGCCTCTATGTATACGGAACCGTCCGGTTCGTTCCTGGCAAATCCGCAAACACCGTAGGATTGGGCGGCTTTGAGGGCAGAATAACGGAAACCAACCCCCTGCACACATCCCCGGATATGAATATTCAAATGCTTCATGCCCTATTGACTTTCATCCGTGAATTTAATAAAATTAGGCATGCGATTCCTGGACATTTTTTTCACGGTCTTCCATACCAGCCTGATCCTCTTTAACCTGTTCGGCTGGATATGGAAAGGCACCCGCCGTCTGAACCTGATCTGCATTCTCCTGACGGGGGGATCCTGGCTCATACTGGGTATCTTTTACGGTATTGGCTACTGTCCCCTGACCGACTGGCATTTTAATATTCTTGAGCGGCTTGGATACAAAGACCTTCCATCCTCCTACATCAGTTTCCTCGTATCCCGTTTGACAGGTCTGCACCCGGAACAGACGCTGGTAGATGGGCTTACTACATGGGGACTGATCCTTGCCCTGGTTGCCAGTCTGTATGCGAACTTCAGGGGATGGTTCAAACGCCTCTCCGGCAGGATCCGCAAT
>CAZVLG010000054.1:0-15852 GCA_964627835.1 uncultured Bacteroides sp. | reverse complement strand
CTGGGTTCAGTATGACGGAACTCCTCCGGACAAGAATAATTACCCGGGCTTTATTGAGGACCATGTCAGTTGTGATGTTGGCGGCAAATCCCTGGCGATTCTGGATGACAATCACTATATCACCCAGGACTTTGATCTTGGAGATACCATTGCCTGGTCGACGATGCCCTGCGATTACGTGAAAGCCGGAGATTTCTTTGCCTATGGTTATGATCTTACCCGGGATATGAGCGGTGCACTGGCCCTTGCGAAGAATACCAGTGCCAACATCACGGATGAAAAGCTGGTTAATATCTGGGCAGTACCGGAGAACACGACCCTGGGTGACGGTAAGACGACCGATTACCGGATAGTGGTCATGGGAACCAAGAGTTTCGGCCTGGCCGACGATGAGAATACCCTGGGAGGGGTGAGCTTCATGACAGAGGATTTCCTGACACTCCTCGACAGGTCAGTTGAATGGGTGCTGGGTGCCCAGTGGACACCCAAGCCGCCGGAAGATGCGGTTCTCTATGTGGGTGCCAATGCATCGGATGATATCCTGCCAAGCGATGAGCACAACATAGCCAGCTTGGAAGGAGAAGGTTATCCGGTGGTCTATTACGACGACAATGACGTCGCTGCGGGCAGCTTTGATTATTCCCCGTATATTGCGGCGGTTTTCGGTGAATCCTGCAGCTCAAGCCGGGTAGTTCCCTTCGGAACGGTTGACGAATACCCGCTTCCCTGTGTCATGCTGGAGCCTCTGGCTGTCAGAGATGACAAGTGGGGCTGGGTAACCGACCGTGAAACCCATTTCATCGAGGACCGCGACGGACTGGATGGATGGGATACCATCGAGATCACGGATAATCTGCATTATATCACAGACGGGTATGATGCAGGCGATAAGTTTGCCTGGTCAACGGCAACCACTCCTGCATATGTATTCGGATACGATGTGGAAACCTACATCGCGGATGCAGTACCCCTGGCCAAGCATCCGGTTTCAACCGTGACGTATGATTTCCTCTGGGCGCTGGATGATGGTACCGTAATCAACGATAGCGTTACCCTCGGCAATCGCCTGGTTGTGCTTGGATTGCATGCCATGGGAATTGCAGACGATGACGACGGCAGTGCGGGTTTTGGGACCCTATACGGTACCGAGGAATTCGACACACTGCTGGTACGTTCGGTCAAGTGGGTGCTCGGCGCGACCTATGTGCCGCCATCCGGAATAGACGACCTGCGGTCCGGTAAGCTGAATGTCAGCCTGTACCCGAACCCGGCCAGCGATTTTGCCACGCTGAGATTCACCATGGAAAGGCCCGAGAAGGTGTCCGTAAGGATACTGAACCTGGCCGGCCAGACCGTGAAGATCATCGAGGCAGGTATCCTGACTGAGGGGACGAATGAAATCCGGATCGACACCAGAGAACTATCAGGGGCATTGCACCTGTACAGGCTCGAGGTAGGTCCGGAAATCTATGTCGGTAAATTAAGTATAATCAGGTAAATAGAATACCTGCTGCTGTATTGAAATATGGGTTGCGTGCGCGCAACCCATATTTTTTAAAAACGGGCCTTTTCAGGCCTATTAAGCATACATCCGTGGTTTTAGTAAAAAGTATGTAAACGTTTACATAGTTTTTGAAAAATCCCTATATTTGTTAATACAAGTCTACAAAAGTTTACCCAAGCCAGTCCAACTAATCTAAACCAGTTCAAATGAAGCGAAAATCCCTCATCATCATTCTCCTGTTCCTCTGGAGCTTGATCAGTATGGCCCAGGTTACACTGACGGGCCGGGTTACCGATGAACCGGGAGATCCCATACCCGGCGTGGCCGTGGCCCTGAAGGGATCGTTCACCGGGGCTGTGACCAACACGGATGGAGTCTATTCCCTGACCCTGCCCGATGAAACAGGAACACTTGTCTTCTCCTTTGTCGGCATGGGGACACAGGAACTGTCATTCGAGGGCAGCTCCACCATTGATGTGGTCATGATTGCCACGGCCATTGACCTGGACGAGGTTGTGGTCATTGGTTACGGGACGGCCCGCAAAAGCGATCTGACAGGGGCGGTCAGTGTTGTCAGGGGAGAGGATGTGGTAAAAGCCCCTACCAACAACCCTATCGAAGCCGTGCAGGGCATGGTTCCGGGAATGGTTGTAACAAGGGAGTCGGGCGCTGCCGGTGCCGGGATTGACATCCTCATCCGGGGAAACCGCTCCTTCAGCGGCAGTAACAGTCCCCTGATCATCATCGATGGTGTACAGGGAGCCAGCATCAGCGACCTGAATGCTTCGGACATTGAATCCATCAATGTGCTGAAGGATGCTTCTTCCACTGCCATTTACGGATCACAGGGAGCCAACGGTGTGATCATCATTTCAACCAAAAGCGGCAAAGCCGGCAAACTGCAGGTTACCTACGACGGTTACCTCGGTATCAACGGTCTTTCGTTTTATCCTCCGAGCCGGACCGGGCAGGATTATATTGACCTGAGAAGGGAGGCATACAGGGCGGCCGGAGCCTGGGATTCCCCTGACGATGATGAGAGCATATTTTACCCTTATGAATGGGAGGCCATTCAGAACGATGACTGGGTGGACTGGCAGGACCTGGTGCTTCAGAACGGGATGCTCCAGAACCATGTATTCTCCATTTCCGGCGGATCGGATAGAACGAGGTCCCGCCTCACGGCAGGCTACATGAAGGAAGGAGGCATGTACAAGAACGACAATATGAACCGGTACAATGTGAGGCTGAACGTAGATCATAACCTGGCCTCCTGGGCCCGGGTGGGACTGACCGGGCAGGTAACCCGGTACAATACGGACCGCCGCTACGACCCCATCAAGTATGCACTGTACACACAGCCTTTCGGTGAACCCTTTGATGAATTCGGGAACGTCAATACCTATCCCATTGCACAGGACCAGTCCGTTATCAGTCCCCTGGCAGACGAGGCCGGTCCCGACGTAGCGGTGAACAATACCCTGAGAACACGGACATACCTGAAATCCTACCTGCAGCTGGATCCCCTGGAAGGACTGTCCTTTACCTCGAACTTCGCGGTAAACCTGGATAACGGCAGGAACGGCCAGTATTATGATGGCAATTCCCTGCGTCAGAATGCTTCAAGGATTCCCGAATCCATATACCAGTCCAATTCCAGGATTTACCTTAACTGGGATAATATCCTTCAGTACGGGAGGGATTTCGGCAGCCACACCCTTCAGCTTACGGCCCTGAGCAGTTATACCCGTAATGATTACGAATACGTTGAAGCTTCAGGCACCGACCAGACCCTGGCTTCCCAGCTGTATTATTTTCTCCAGGGGAACGATCCTGCAACCAGGCAAACCTATACCGGTTACGTGGGCTCGGAGACCTTTTCCCTCGCGGGACGCCTGAATTACGATTATGCGGACCGGTATTTGCTGACTGTTTCCTACCGGTACGACGGGGCTTCCAGGCTGGCACCCGGACACAAATGGGCGGGGTTTCCATCCGTCGCGGCAGCCTGGAGGATCTCCAACGAATCCTTCATGAGCGGTGTGGAAGTAATCAGCAACCTGAAACTGAGGGCCAGCTACGGGATTGCCGGGAACTCGGCCATCGAGCCGTACGGGACACAGTCCCTGGTCACCCTGGATGAGCAGATGTCCTACGGGGATATCCCGGCGCCTGGATACAAAGTCTGGCTTGTCGGCAATGAAGAACTGGAATGGGAAAAATCGGCGACTACGAACCTGGGACTCGACATCAGCCTTTTCAGGAACAAGCTGAGCGCCAGCATCGACTTTTATAATACCAATACGAGCGACATCCTGATGCAGAGGAACCTGCCGCCGTCCACCGGGGTCGGGGTTACCTATCAGAACATCGGGGCGACAAATAACAAGGGCATGGAGATATCGGCAAATTCCGTGAACATCCATACCCGAAATTTCAAGTGGACGACGGCACTGACCTTTGCGAGGAACAAGGAAAAGGTCGTCTCCCTCATCGATACGGCCAATATTTACAGCGGGGGAAAGAATTATTCCCTGATGATCGGGTACCCGATACAATCCTGGTACAACTGGACCAGGGACGGGCTCTGGCAGGCCGGGGAGGAGGAGGAGATGGCCAAGTATGTCCTGCATAGCTTCAAGCCGGGGGACATAAAACTGAACGACCTGAACGGGGATTACCGGATCGACGATGAAGACCGGACCTATGTGGGCTCCTATGTGCCAAAGTGGGAGGGGGGATTGCAGAATACTTTTTACTTCTATGGATTTGACCTTGGAATATACCTCTATGCCCGCTGGGGACAGACCATATTCGGGGAGTTTCTGGGGAGATACAATCCTTCCGGCGAAGGGAACGGTCCGGCGACGCTTGAATACTGGACCCCGGAAAATCCCGGCAATGAGTACCCAAGGCCTTACCGCGGCTCGCGTATCATTGACTATTTCGGGTATGAGACGCTGTTGTATGCCGATGGATCCTACTTTAAGCTCAAGAACCTTTTCCTTGGTTATACCCTTCCTTCCTCTCTGACCCGGAGGATATCCATGGAGAAGCTGAGGGTCTATGCCACGGCTACCAATTTGCTGACCTATGTGAAGACAAAGACATTGAAATATTACGACCCCGAGCGAGGCGGCTCCGAATCCTCTCCCCTGAACAGGCAGATCATATTCGGAATCAACGTGGCTTTCTGATAAGAAAAATGCAAGGAACATGAACAATACTAATCATATACATACCATGAAAGCGGTCAATCGTATTTTCATCCTGGCTGCCGGGATCCTGTTCGCGACCCTCTGTTCTTGTGAACTGGACGAGTACAATCCTTCCGGTGTCACGGCAGAGGCCATCTGGAGCACCCCGGAAGGCTTTGAAACAGCCATTGCTGCTGCCTATTCTTACCAGCGGGACTTTTACGGCAAGGAAAATGCCATTTTCATGAACGAGTCCGGTACCGACCTATGGTTCAACGGGGCATATAAGAATTATTCCAATGAATTGTCCAGGTACCAGAACTTTACACCCCTGACCGGGAATTTCAATAAAAGTACCTGGCCGGACA
This sequence comes from uncultured Bacteroides sp., assembly GCA_964627835.1. Taxonomy (GTDB): domain Bacteria; phylum Bacteroidota; class Bacteroidia; order Bacteroidales; family SM23-62; genus SM23-62. The sequence continues at coordinate 10,783 of CAZVLG010000054.1, read as the reverse complement.
TGTACCAGGCCGTGAACTCATGCAATATGGGAATAGAGCAGATCGAGAATGTGGAATACCCCAGCGAGGAGGCCAAGAATGCCAAGCTCTCGGAACTGCTGTTCCTCCGGGCATGGTACAACTGGCACATCGTGGAGTTTTACGGGGGTGTTACCCTTCGAAAAGAGGCCGTAAAAAGTGTTCTGCTGACGGCCCAGCGGAGTCCCGTTAACGAATGGTACGAACTGATCATCGCCGACCTCCGGTTTGCCGTTGAGCATCTGCCGGTGGACCAGGGACAGTACTACAGCAGGGCCACCCGGCAATCGGCCCTGGGTCTGCTGGCCAGGACGGCCCTCACTGGAGCCTACCATGTACAGGATAAAAAGAACGAATACCTGAACATAGCCCTGAACGCCGCCAAGGATGTCATCGACAACCAGTCCAGCTACGGCGTGGAGTTATGGACGGACATTGCCGATGTGTATAATCCCGGCAACAACAAGAAGAACAAGGAAGCCCTTTACGTGGCCAGCAATTCCACCAACGATGTCCTGAACATCAAATACGGCAACCGTGCCTTCCATTACTGGTCATGCAAGTACTACAACTCACCGGGGCTGCAGCGTTCCCTGGAATTTGGTCTGGGTAATTCGGACCGGTTCATGCCGACCCTTGCCATGCTGGATTTCTACAACGAGGAGATCGATGCCCGTTATGAGACATTTTTCAGGGAAGCCTGGCTCTGCAACGATACCACCGATATTCCCCTGTGGACCCTTGAGGAGCTGACGGAGAACGGACTGGATACAAACCTGAACGGGCAGCGGAAGTTCTTCCTCGGCGATACGGCCTTGCTGGTAACGAAACAGAGCATACCCGGCGAGGGAAAAAGGGCCTATGCCGTTTACGACCGGGATTATATCTATCTCACCGGGACCACCAACGGCATCAACCCGGCACAGGCCAGCTACTGGCCCGGCCTGATCAAATTCGACGATCCCTTCCGGGAGGATCCCAGCGATGAATACGGGTCCCAGGATGTGATCCTGATACGCCTGGCAGAAATGTACCTGGTTGCTGCAGAGGCTTCGCTTCAGCTAGGGGATGCAGGGGCCGCTGCCGGATACATCAATGTCATCCGTACCCGGGCGGCAAAGCCCGGACATGAAGCCGAAATGCAGATCACGGCAGGGGATGTGGACATTGATTTCATCCTGGATGAACGGGCAAGGGAGCTGTGTGGCGAGTGGATCCGATGGTTCGACCTGAAGCGCACAGGCAAACTGATCGAGCGGGTGCACCTGTACAATCCCGACATCACGCAGATACAGGATTATCATGTGCTCAGGCCCATTCCACAGGCGGAAATGGATGCCCTGCTGAATGCCGAGGAATACGGGCAGAATGAAGGATACGGCAACTGAAACGGGCGCATGCCCGGTTTTGATTTTATATGAATGAGCTGTTTATATTTCTCAATAATTATTAAACCCATTAAATTTTACGGTTATGAGAAAACTGTACTTTATTGCTTTTAGCTTACTCGCAATGGCAATGACCATTGCAGCACAGCCCAAGATCATCTATCTTGGGGCTGTCAATCCATCGGAAAGTTCACCTCTGCCGAGTGACAGCGCTATCATGGCGTACCTTGAGGAGGTTGGCGGCATGGATGTAACCTACGTGGACGACGACGATGTCCAGGTCACCTATGACTGGTCCCCCTATGATGCTGCCGTATACGGCGAGTCCTGCAGTTCAAACAGGCTGCCGGGTTTCAAGGACGATAATTACCCTCTTCCCTGTGTGAGCCTGGAACCCCTTGTTCCAAGGGAAAATATATGGGCATGGGCTCCAGACCGTGATAACTGGAACCTCCATTTCCAGGAGAACCGGGAAAAACTGCTCGGCTGGGACAAGCTTCAGATCACGGATGCGTCCCATTTCATCACGGACGTCTTTGACCAGGACGAGGTGATCACCTATTCCACCGCAGACACCACCGACTGGGAGTGTTTTGCGATAGGGATTGACCTGACCACTTATGTTCCCGCGGCGGTTCCCCTGGCAACGAACATGAGTTCGGGAACCACCTTCCCCTGCCTCTGGGCCATGGAGGCGGGCACGGTCGTTCCGGGAGGGGATACCCTGGATCATCGCCTGGTGATCAACGGGACGCATGCCAAAACCCTGGCCATCGATGATGATGAACATCCCGATTTCGGCACGATCACCATCACGGATGATTTTCTTAATATTATCCTGCGGTCCGTAAGATGGGTGCTGGGTGCCGAGGTAGGCATCAACGATACTCGGATACCGGATCGGGGTGTTTCACTGTATCCTAACCCGGTTACCGGCCAGGCAATGCTTTCGTTCCACCTTGACGAACCTGGACCGGTATCGGTAAAGTTCTTCAACCTCGTGGGACAGCAGGTCCGGTCAGTTGATGCCGGGATCAGAACAGCCGGGGAGAATACGGTCCGGATCCAGAGCGTGGGACTGCCCGCAGGCATGTACCTCTATATGCTGGAGGCTGGACAGGATAAATACACCGGGAAATTTCAGGTAGTGAAATAGGGAAAACCGAACCCGCCCCGGTTTTTATCTGCAGGAGTACCCGGGATGGTCTCAAGCTTCATTATGGCAACAGGCAAGATAATGGATAGGATCACCTTTATCAATCCAGGAAAGCTGGTTTTTGGACCGGGTTGCTTTCAGGGCTTGCTGGATGATTTGCCTGCCGGGGGACCAAAGCGCTTATTCATCCTGGGTATTCCTGTCCTGGACTCATTCCTTCAAGAGCGGTTCGGGACAATCACCGGGGCCGGTATCGCATTCGAGATATATACCGGGATCGAACAGGAGCCTTCGTTCGGGAACCTGGAACAGGTGCTGGAAAAGGCCCGGCGTTTTCAGGCAGAAGGTGTTATTGGAATAGGGGGCGGGTCGGTGCTGGATACGGCCAAATTGCTGGCAGTCCTTCTTGACGGGAAACAGGGGCTTGCCGATATAAAAGGTATGAACCCTATCAGGCAAAGAAATACATACCTGGCCTGTGTGCCGACCACTTCGGGAACCGGAAGCGAGGTTTCCCCCAATGCCATATTTTTCGACGACAACACGGGAAACAAACAGGGGGTCATCAGCCCCTTCCTGGTACCCGATGCAGCCTATATAGACCCGGAGCTCACCATCAGCCTGCCCCCGAAGGAAACGGCTGCCACCGGGATGGATGCCCTGACTCATTGCATCGAAGCCTATGCAAACCGGAATGCCCACCCCGTGGTTGACGGGATCGCACTCGAGGGGATCCGGCGGATCGGGTCCAGCCTTAAAAAGGCCTTTGTCGAAGGGGATGACCTGCAGGCAAGATCAGATATGTCGCTTGGCAGCATGTGCGGGGGTATGTGCCTGGGACCGGTAAATACCGCGGCAGTCCATGCCCTGTCCTATCCCCTGGGGAGCATTCACAAGGTTCCGCACGGGCTGGCCAATGCAATTCTTCTGCCTCATGTACTCAGGTTTAATGCGGAGGTTTCCCCGGAAAGATATCGCGACATTGCCCTGGCACTGGGTGCAGAAGCGAAAAATGATTCCATGGAAACAGCCCTGGAAGGGATCCGGATGATCGAACAGCTTATGGAAGATTGCGCATTGCCGGTTACTCTCAGCGGCTATGGTATTTCAGAAGGAAGCATCGATGATATGGTGGAGAGTGCCATGCAGGTGAAGCGTCTGCTCAAGAACAATATCAGGGATATGAGCTCCCGGGATGCCCGGGAAATATATCTCAAAGCTTTATAAATGGGCAAGGATAGTAAATACTGCGGAGTAGTGGTTCCGATGGTCAGCCCATTCAGGGATGACCTGGGCATAGACATCGGTTCCGTTGAAAAACTGACGGAACACCTGGCAAGTAACCAATGCACGCCTTTTGTGCTCGGCACGACCGGGGAGGCTGCTTCCATGTCCGCTGAGCAGAAGATGACCCTGGTTGAATCTGCTGTCCGGGCCGTAAAAGGCAAATCCCCGGTATTTGCGGGTATTTCCTCGAATTCACTGAAGACATCTGTGGAACTTGCAAAACAATATGCGGACCTGGGCATTGAGGCGGCCGTTGCCACGCCTCCCTGCTATTACCCGGTCGAGGATGATTATTTACTTCATTATTTCGATGAGCTAGCCGGCCGGATCCCCGTCCCCCTGATCCTTTACAACATGCCGTTGACAACCGGCATCTCCATTCCCCTGGAAGTAGCAGATACCCTCAGCCATCATCCGAACATCGCCGGGATCAAGGATTCGGAGAGGGACACCCGGAGGCTCGATAGCTCGCTTCAGTTATGGTCTGAACGCAAGGATTTCGGGTTTTTGCTGGGATGGGCTCCTATGTCGGTGTATGCCTTAAAGAACGGGGCAGATGGCATCGTCCCCAGTACCGCGAACCTGTACCCGGACCTGTACCATTCACTTTACCAGGCTGTGTTGAACGGTCAGCTTGAGAGAGCCGAGGCACTCCAGCTGAAGACGGACAGGATTTCATCGCTTTATCAGAAAAACAGGAAGCTGAACAGGTCCTTGCCTGCCCTGAAAGTGTTGTTATCCATTCATAATCTCTGCGGCCCGCAGGTTCTTCCTCCGCTTTACCGCATGGAAGAGAAGGAAGAGAACAGTTATTATCAGGAAATGAAATCGGAACTGCAAAAACTGATGAACCAATGAATCCGGGAACGGACATACGGCCGGTTATTGCCGTTACCATGGGGGATCCGGCGGGGATTGGACCTGAGATAGCTGTTAAGGCCATGGCCGAACCGGGCATCCATAAACAGGCCCGGCTCCTGGTCGTCGGCAATGCGGCCATTATGGAAAAAGCTGTTCAGGGACTGGGAGCAGCCCTGTCGATCAGGCCGGTTAAGACGGTGGAACAGGCCGGGTTTAAAGCAGGAACCATGGATGTGATCGACCTGCCTCTTCGCACCGGCGAGGAGATCCTTCCCGGGCAGGTTTCTGCCGATGCAGGCGATATTGCCTTCAGGTCGGTCGTAAAGGCCATTGAACTGGCGATGGATCAAAAGACAGACGGAACGGTAACCGGACCCATCAACAAGGAAGCCATGAATCTTGCCGGGCACCATTTTGCCGGGCATACTGAGATCTTTGCCCATTATACAGGAACGGAAAAATTTGCCATGCTGCTGGCCGAGGATTTATTCAGGGTGGTTCATGTGAGTACCCATGTATCCCTCAGGCAGGCCTGTGACCTGGTGAAAAAAGAACGCGTACTCGATGTTATTAACCTGATGCATGATGCACTTCTCCGAATGGGTATTGAAAATCCCTATATTGCCGTAGCGGGATTGAATCCGCATTCGGGCGACGGGGGATTGTTCGGCGATGAGGAGATAAAGGAGATCATCCCTGCCATTGAAGAAGCCCGCAGGGCCGGTTTGAATGTCAGGGGACCGGTGCCTCCGGACACGATGTTTGCACTGGCCAGGGGCGGGCACTTTGACGGTTGCGTGGCCATGTACCATGACCAGGGGCATATCCCCTTCAAGGTGCTTGGATTTGACTGGGATGAATCAAGCGGGAAAATGAAAAATGTCAGGGGAGTGAATATAAGCCTGGGACTGCCGATCATCCGGACCTCGGTCGATCATGGAACGGCCTTTGAGATTGCCGGGAAAAGCATTGCCAGCCCGGATGCGATGTTAAACGCAATTGAATATGCTGTAAGAATGCAGCCTGCAAATACAACATATACGACATGATCGCAGTAATCGCAGATGATTTTACGGGTGCTGCCGAAATCGGGGGTGTGGGACTGAGATACGGCCTGAAGGTCGTTATCGAAACCTCCGTCCAGGAATCCGCGGCAACCGACCTGCTTATTATTGCTACCGACCTGCGGTCCCTTCCCCAGGAAGAAGCTTCCGTGAAGGTACAGGAGATAAGCCGGCAGATCCTGCTTCTGAATCCACGTTTCATCTATAAAAAGCTTGATTCCGTCCTGCGCGGGAACATTGCCGTTGAGATCAATGCCCAGCTCTCCATCCTCGGAAAAAAGAGGGCCATCCTGGTCCCTGGCAATCCAGGCCTGGGAAGGACCGTGGAAAACGGACACTACTACATCAACGGGATACCACTTGACCAGACCTTTTTTGCCAGTGCCCCTGATTTTCCCAGGAATTCCTCATCCGTACTGGATATTATCGGAAGGAACAATATCCGGATAGAATCCAGGTCCATTCACGATGAGCTGCCGGATTCCGGCATTATCGTGGGCGACGTATCCAGCCAGGGTGACCTCTCCGCATGGGCCCGCAGGATCGATGATGATACCCTGGCAGCAGGGGGTGCCGGATTTTTCGATGTCAACCTTGGCAACTATTATTCCAGGCGCGAGCTGCCCGGGGATGAAACAAAATGCCTGAACGGCAGGTCTTTGTTTATACTGGGAAGCCGTTATCCCAAGAACGGGAAAATGATCAACAAGGTCAACGGGGCAGGCCTGGTCAGGATGAATATGCCGGAGGCCATTTACAGGGACAGGGATTTCGATCCTCTCCTGATCTCAAAATGGGCGGATGAGATCGCGCAGGTGCTGAACAGGGGCAAATCAGTCGTAGTAACCATAGACCATGAAGCCCACGATGAACCGGGGCTTTCCAAACGAATTCGGGCAAACATCGGGCAACTGGTCCGCAGCGTCATCGACCGGGCCAGGATTGACAACCTGCTGATCGAAGGCGGGGCAACCACCCACGAGATACTTAAGAACCTCAGCATTACCAGGCTTCATCCATACCTGGAACTGGGACTCGGGATCATCCAGATGAGGGTGGATAAATACCCTGACCTGTGTATTACAACAAAACCCGGCAGTTATAGCTGGCCGGAGAATGTGGAATTTGCAAAACCTGAAACGGGCATCTGATGCCGGTACAAAAACATGACGGAGGCCATTGGCTTACATATCGTTGATTACCTGATCATCATCCTCACCTTCCTGGTGTCGCTTGCCATAGGCCTGCGATTTTCCAGGCGGCAGAAAAGCACCAGTACGTATTTTAAGGCGAACGGAAAATTGCCCTCCTGGGCGATCGGCATGTCCATCCTGGCCACCCTGATCAGCAGTGTAACTTTCCTGGCATACCCCGGGGAAGGCTTTTCCTCGAACTGGATACGGCTTGTACAGGGACTGATGGTTCCCATCGTTCTGATATTCATTGTCGGCGTGATCGTTCCCCTGTTCCGGAAAGTGATCCGCCTGAGCGCCTACGAATATTTTGAAAAACGCTTCGGTTTCTTTGCCCGTCTGTATGCTTCGCTCGGTTTTATCCTGACCCATTTCTCAAAGATGGGAACTGTCTTTTTCCTGATTGCCCTGGCACTTACCAGAATGACCGGGGTGAATACCGTGAACGTTATCCTGATCATCGGCCTGCTGGTCATCTTCATCACCATGATCGGGGGTATCGAGGCCGTCATCTGGCTGGATGTGGTGCAGGGATTTTTGCTGATTGGCGGGGGACTGATCTCCCTGGGTATCCTGCTGTTCTCAACGCCCGGGGGACCGGCCGAACTCTGGCAGGTGGCCAGTGAAAGCGGGAGGATCGGGTTCGGGCCTTTTGACCTTGAATTTGTTAATCTGACTTTTTGGGTAATGGCCCTTAACGGGATTTTCTATGCCATACAGAAATATGGTACCGACCAGACCATCGTACAGCGATACCTGACTGCCCGCACAGACCGTGAAGCCGTAAAAGCTTCCCTGATCGGCGTCCTGCTGAGCGTGCCGGTCTGGGCCCTGTTTATGTTCATCGGAACCGCCCTGTTCGCCTATTACCGGGTCTCCGGCGACCCGCTTCCCCCCGATATCAAGCCCGATGCAGTATTTCCCTTCTTCATCATGACAAGACTGCCCGTCGGCATTGTCGGATTGATCATTTCCGCCCTGATCGCAGCCGCATTCTCCAGCCTTGATTCCGACCTGAACTGCCTTTCTGCCATCTGCACCGAGGATTATTATGTACGGTGGAATCCGGAGAGCACTGAAAAGCAACGGATGTTTATGAGCAGATTGTTTATCTTTATAGCAGGCCTGGGAGCCATTGCAGTCGCCTTATTCTATGTGAGGGCCGGAGGAAAGGGGGTCCTGAGCATTATTTTTACCCTTTATGCCATTTTCTCCGGCGGGATTGCCGGTATGTTCCTGCTCGGGATCTTCAGCAGGAAGGCCAACAGGCAGGGGATCAACATCGGCATTGCAGCCTGTGTGCTTTTTACATTCTATGCCCTGCTGACCTCCACGCCCATCAGGATGGAAGGCAAGGAAAGACTGCTGATCGATCTCGGAAGGTTCAATTTCACACATCACAAATACATGATAGGCGTATACAGCCATATCGTCCTGATGATCGCAGGTTACCTGGCAAGCTTAATGTTCAGGTCGGAACCTGTGGAGGATTCCCTGACCTGGTACGGATGGCTGAAACTTAAAAGACAGAATTCAATTTGATATCACCTGAGATAACGAGTATAAACCTTAAAAACCAGAGATTATGAAAAAACAGATTTTTACTCTTTTAATCGGTGCCCTTATTGGTACCGCAATGTATGCCCAGCCTGGTAATTTTGGAACCGGCTGGACACTTCAAACGTCAACATATCTCGTGCTGGACGAGGATTTCACCGGTTTCCCATTTGTTCATTCCGATGACAACCCGGATATGGGGAACAGCGATAACCTGGATACCCTGAACCCTGGTTACATAGACACCATAGTGTACGTCAAGGCCATGGGTTCCTCCTACGATTCGATAGTCTACGATTTTTACCAGTGCGCATTCGCACCGAACTGGATGCCTGCATACTGGTACCAGGACTCTGTAAATGAAATTACTCAGACGACCCCCCCGGAAATTACCCGGGGTTTCGTGGAAATCTCCCGCGAATGGGAGAGTTGGGCTACCATTGATGGCCACTTCATCATTGACCTGAGTCAGGTTAGGTTCATCGAGGCCATCCAATTCTCCCACTCGAGTTGTGGCGGAAATAAACGGGGCTTTACCCTGGCCGCTTCAACGGATTACGGGGTGACCTGGGATACCGTAATGGTGATGACGGGGAATATGACTTCCTCCGATCCGCCGGGCTACGACTGCCAGGAATCTGCCCGCGGTATGCTGTGGGAACTGGGCCTGTACATGGGTTCCCTGGTCTCTCCGGGCGACAGTGTACTTCTGCGTTTTACCAAGGCCCCCAACAACCAGGCGGTAAGAATCCACGATATCAAGATATACGGTGAAGGGCATAGCATGGGAATCGGGCAAACCCGTGTAAACCGGATAAAGATCTCGGTTTTCTATGGATTCATCAGGCTGTCAGAACCGGCAGATATACAGGTGTATAGTGTTAACGGAATGCTGATGCGACAGGCACAGCGGGTGGAATCCCTGTATATCCAGGACCTGCCTTCCGGAATATATATCGTCAAGGCAAAAACGGACAGGTATCTCAGTACAAGAAAGATCTTTAACTAGATAAGATAGCATAGGTGATGACTGGATAATCCTGCTTTCACCCTGCAGATATTTCATAGGCAGGTCAGGCATATGCAGGGACAGCGGGAACGGCTCCGGGCAGGGAGTGAAACCCCGGGCGGCCGGATCCCCTGCCGGGATGCGTTTATTGTAAACCATTATTAAACAAAACCTGAACATGAAAAATTCTGAAAACAGAGGAATTCGAAACCGGAAACCCTTACGGTTCCTGCTTCGCAGTACATTCATCCTTGCCGTGGCGGGCTGTCTGCTGATGCCAGGCATGCAGGTGGTGTACGGACAGGAAGAAACCGGGTACGAAGTTACCGGCGTGATCGTGGACCAGGCCGGGGAACCCCTGCCGGGTGTTAATATCGTGATAAAAGGGACCTACCAGGGTACTATTACCGATATTAACGGCCGTTTTTCAATTGTCGCTAAAACCGGGGATATCCTGACTGTGTCCTACATCGGATTCACCACACAGGAAATCCCGGTTACCGGGCTGGCAACACTGAACCTGACACTCCAGGAGGATATTGCCGAACTGGAAGAGGTGGTTGTGGTAGGCTACGGTGAAGTAAAACGTGTCAATTTGTTAGGTTCTGTCGAAAGTATTTCCTCAACAGAAATAGAAGATATTCCTGCGGTGAGTATGACCAACCTTCTGGACGGCCGTATGGCCGGGGTTTCTGTTACCCCGGCACAGCCAACAGGCAATCCCGGGGCATCAACCAGGATTACGATCAGGGCCGAAACAACCTTCGGAAGGTCGGGAGCCGGGGCAAAAGACCCCTCCCCGCTCTATATTGTCGACGGATTTATAGTTTCGCAGGATGAGTTTGATGTTCTCGATCCGTCCGAAATTGAAAGTTTCTCCGTATTGAAAGACGCTTCTGCTGCAGTTTATGGAAGCAAAGGGGCCAACGGGGTTCTTCTGGTAAAAACAAAACGTGGGAAACAGGGAAAATTAAGTATAAGTTATTCAGGTAGTTACGGCCTGGCGGATGCAACGATGCAAACTGAAATGATGAGCGCTTATGATCATGCCAGGGCAATAAATGCAAGGTATATTGATGATTCAACCCGTCTGATTTCACCAACCGAACTTGATGACATGAGATCTCAGGATTTTAACTGGTTGGAGGAAGCATGGCAGAGATCAATGGTAACAAGACACACTGTCAATTTTTCGGGAGGGGCTGAAAGAATACGGTATTATGCAGGAGGATCATACAATTTTACGGAGG
>CAZVLG010000053.1:0-3428 GCA_964627835.1 uncultured Bacteroides sp. | reverse complement strand
AGGGCCAGAGAAAGCCTGATCGTTTTTGCCCCTGAGGGGAAAGAGGACCGGTTTACAGATGTATCCGCACTTTTAAGACGGATACTTAAAGCTCCCGAAGCCTTTCCCGGCGGGGATTGGGACGAATCCGCATCAAGCTGGACAATGGGTGATTTTTCCTTCCTTTCGGAGGCTCCCCGGGAACGCAACCAGATCATGCTGCGAAGCATTTCAAGCCATGAATTCAGCGGAAAACTCAGGTTGATGTACAGGGGGATGGACTTTTTCGATCCTGCAGCGGAACAAAGGGTTCATTATGGTACCCTGATGCATGAGATTTTTTCAAGGATACGCTCGGCGGACGATATTAACAGGGCAGTGGATTCCGTAAGGCGCGAAGGCCTGATCGATGGTGAGGAGGCAGGGCGAATGCTGCCCGAAATTTCACGCATGCTTTGCCTGGAAACGATAAGCGGGTGGTTCGATGGCAGCTGGAATGTCATTACAGAGCAGGATATCCTCACCCGAGACGGATCCATCCGGAGGCCTGACCGGGTAATGATTAAATCGGGAAAGGTTATTGTGGTCGACTATAAATTCGGGAAACAGAAATCGGCAGGGCACCTGACCCAGGTAAGGAAATATGCCGATATGCTCCGGCAAATGCAATACGAAGATGTCCTGGGATATATATGGTACGTTAATCAGAATGAGGTAGTTAAGGTATGACGGCCGAAGAGAGGACATATGGCTGGGGACATCCAAGGCGGTTCAATGCCTATTCGGAGTACTTCCGGCAGCAATTCGGGGGCCGCATACAGAAACTCAGCATCGATGCCGGTTTTACCTGCCCGAACCGGGATGGGACCAAAGGAAGCGGAGGTTGCAGTTTCTGTAATAATAATGCCTTCAGTCCATCTTACTGTCAGCCAGTTAAGAGCATCACACAACAAATTCAGGAGGGCATCGAATTCCATAAAAAACGCTACCCCCGTACCAGGGGATACCTGGCCTATTTCCAGGCCTATTCCAATACTTATGAATCGCTTGAGGTGTTAAGATCGAGGTATGGGGAAGCACTGCAAAGACCGGAAGTCCTAGGGCTAGTCATTGGCACGAGGCCGGATGCAGTCGATGAGGGGATCCTCGATTTTATAGCTACCCTTGCCCAGGATCATTATGTGATTATCGAATACGGGCTTGAGTCCTGCTATAATTCAACCCTGAAAAGGGTTAACAGGGGACACAGCTTCGAGGATTCCCTGCGGGCCATCGATATGACAGCCTCACGCGGGATCAGGCAGGGGGCCCATTTTATCATTGGACTTCCCGGGGAAACGGAACATGAGATCCTTGCTCAGGCCAGGATCATTTCGGGACTCCCGATCCAGAATATCAAATTTCACCAGCTTCAGATTGTCAAAAACACGACAATGGCCAGGGAATATGAGTCGGATCCGGGAATGTACCACATATTCAAACTGGATGAATACATGGAACTGATGCTTCGGATGATCGAGCAGCTAAATCCTGATTTTGTCGTTGAAAGGATTGCGGGGGAAGTGAATCCCGGGTACCTGCTCAGTGAACCCTGGGGCATGCGCTACGACCAGGTCCTGGGAAAGTTTGAGCACTTGCTTGAAGAAAGAGATACCTGGCAGGGAAAGAAATACAGGGGAACATAATGGTTTAAGGCAGGATCAATGAAACCATTCTTAAAAGAAGTTGCAGAGGATTTGAGCCGGTCGTACGGGGACCGCCTGCATGAGCTCTGCCTGGTTTTCCCAAACCGGAGGGCAGGCCTGTTCTTTAACAAGTATCTCGGGGAGAGCCTGGATCGCCCTGTATGGTCGCCATCCATCTACACGATACAGGACCTGTTGACCCGGATATCCGACCTGGATTATGCCGATGACCTGGAACTGATCAGCCTTTTATATAAGGTTTATTCGGAAGTGCGGGACAAAGGCGAAAGCTTCGATGAATTCTTATTCTGGGGTGAGATCATGCTGAATGATTTTGATGAGGTGGACAAATACCTGGTAAATGCGGAAGATCTTTTCAGGAACCTGGCGGACCTGAAAGATCTTGAGCGGTCGTTTCAATACCTGACACCTGAACAGATGGAATTGATCCAAAGGTTCTGGAGCACATTCAGGGTGGAAATGCTCAGTGAACAAAAACAGCAGTTCCTTAAAATATGGAACCTACTGCTTCCGGTTTACGAAAGGTTCAGGAACCTGCTCTTTGAGATGCGGCTTGGGTACGAGGGGATGATTTACAGGAACATCGCTGAGAATATCATGAAATCGGAACCCCCTGACCTTCCATTTGCGAAATTTATTTTCATCGGTTTTAATGCCCTTAATCCCTGTGAGCAGAAATTGTTCAGGTTCTTGCAGGACACGGACAGGGCGCTTTTTTACTGGGATTATGATGAACACTACCTCGGAAACGAAATGCATGAGGCAGGGCGGTTCATACGTGAGAACCTGTCAGTGTTCAGGGATTCCGGGACCCTGTTCGATCGGACGAATCTGACGAGACCGGACAAAAATATACAGGTTTATTCCATTCCTTCTGATGCGGGACAGGCACAGCTTGTGCACCAGATTCTGGAAAATGCAGCCAGGGACCTGATCCCGGGCGAAGAAACGGCCATCGTGCTCGCCGATGAGGAATTGCTGATACCCGTTCTGAATGCCCTGCCAAGGGATTTGAAGGAAATCAATGTAACCATGGGCTATCCTGTCAGTGCGACCCCTGTATTCAGTTTGATCGAGCATCTGATAAGTCTGCAGCGCAACCTGAGAGAGGGGAAACAGGAAGTGCCCCGGTTTTATTACCGCGATGTTCTTCCCATACTGCAGCATCAGTATATTAGTCTTCAGGAGAGGAAGGATGCAGCGGATATCGTCCGGGAGATCCATGAGCGAAACCTGATATCCATTTCACAGTCCCTCCTGGTCAGAAACAGGCTTTTCGAACAGATCTTCCGGAAGATCCATGAACCTGAAGATATCGCCGGCTACCTTCTGACCTTGCTTGAGCTGATAACAGGATGGGGGGAGCAGGGGGAAGAGAAGAAGCCCGTTCCCGCCATGGAACTGGAATTTATTTACCGCATCTATACAAGGATCAAGCGATTGAAGGATGTACTTGGCAGGCTGGAACTGAATTTCAGCCTGCCCACCTTCCTGCGGTTGTTCCACAGGTTCCTGCAGCGCACCAGGATACCCTTCAGCGGGGAGCCCCTTGCCGGCATACAGGTGATGGGTGTCCTGGAGACCCGTGTGCTGGATTTTGACCGGGTAATCATCCTCTCTGTGAACGAAGGTGCGTTCCCTAGGACCGGAAGCATGCAGAGCTTTATTCCACATAACCTGCGGCTGGGTTTCAAGCTGCCCACCCTTGAATACCAGGACGCGATCTATGCATATTATTTTTAC
>CAZVLG010000052.1:0-3735 GCA_964627835.1 uncultured Bacteroides sp. | reverse complement strand
TGCCTTACAAATTCATTTACTCGAATGGTTTCCATATGTGGTTTTTATACCTTTCCGGGTATAAAATTAATAATTTTTTATAATAATATACCCCCTCGGGTATAAAATTTAGATTATGACTTGATATTATACCCCCACGGGTATAAAAAAAGGGGACTCCCCGAGTCCCCTGCCCTATCCCTAAGTAGTGTATTCATTCATCCGAAGCCTTTTTTTGTGGTTATTCCGCCACAAAAAGCCAGCGAGGATGAATGAATACCTACTGGCAATTCAATACGTTATCCATTTTATGCTTCACCGTATTCAGGTACGGCTCGACCAGTGCCTTGCTGTAAGCATCGCAGGCCTTGTCGTACTCGACCAGGTTCATGTAGGCATTCCCGACCTCGTACCAGATCTTTGCCTGGTCGTCGGCATCCTCGTACATGGCGGCCTTCAGCCCGTATTCGACGGCCTTCTCGAACTCTCCCTGCTTCCCGTAGATCACGCAGGTAATGTAATAGGGATCGGGATCCTCAGAATCGTATGCATAGGAGGCTTCGAACTGCTTGATGGCTTCCTCGTAGTTCTCTTCCTTGAAGGCGATCTTGCCGGCATTCAGGCAATGGTCCTTGAGGGTTTTCTTTGCGGCAGCGGTGGTCTGGTCGTCCCCCGAAGCGGTTCCCACTTCAATGGCTTTTTCCATCATGGCCACCATATTGGCATCGTCGTCCTGCCGCTTGTACACAAGCGCCTTTCCGTAAACGGCGCGGGCATAATCGGGCTGGTATTCGATGGCTTTGTCGAAACTGGCCAGGGCAGCATCGTACTCCTCGCTCTTTACCTGTGAGTTCCCGAGCGCATAATACAACTGCGGTATGTACTTGAGCGATTTTTCCTTAATGTCGTCGTTGCCGTAAGCATCGCAGGCCTCGACCGTCATTTCGAACCTCGAGATCGCACCTTCAACATCCTTTTCCTTGTAGGTGTCCATCGCCATACGGTAATGCAGGGCAGGGATCTGTGCCGATGCGTTGCCTTTCAGCTCATCGCCTTCGGCGCCGAGTCCGTCCGCCAGTGCAATGGTTTCCTCGAACATTGTGATGGCAGCCTCAAAATTGCCGGCATTTACCTCTTCGGCCCCGGCATTGAAAGCGTTGATCACATCCGTGATGGTCGGCTGTGCATTCAGAGAAACAGCGGCCAATGCCAGAACCAGCACGCTGAGAAGCTTTCTGAAATTTCTTTTTCTTGTCATAACATATAAAGATTTAATTGATAGTCAATTGCTCAATCCTGCAATACTGATCTGCAAAAATAAAATTTTTTTCCCAGTAACCATGATCCTATCAATTTTCGGACCACGAATCAATTGAATTCTTCAAGCTCCTCGAAAATCATGGCTTTTCAGCTTCGTCTTCATACGCTCGCACCGTATAGGGCGGTTTCCGGTAGAATACCAGTTCATAATCAATGATTTCCCCTTCTTCGGATGCCTTCCAGGGCATATCCCTGTGTGAGTATTCGCTGAAAGCAGATGCGGACCAGTCCGAGAATCGGTCGATTACCCGGTCGATCACCGATTTTTCAGCCGCGCTTATCCTGGTCAGGTCAGGTTTTTCAAGCGGGATGTATCTCGTTTGCGGGAATCCGTGAAATTCGGTTTTGATCCGTTTCAACTGTCCGTTGACCATCATCCGGCTGATCAAGTGATCCAGTTTCTGCGGCACCGGTCCAAAAGGCAGTTTACGGTATTCCGACCCGGTTAAGTGCTCTTCGTACTGTTCATAATTATCAAAATCCGAAAAGTAGAGCAGTTTATACAAAACGGTTTCCCCGACATTGGGTTTACCGGCACAACGTTCAAGGATGTACAGTACGACATTCTTCAGCTTTTCTGTATTCAGAGTCGGAGACGAGACCCTGGTCGCTTTCCTGACGGAAGCTTCTTCCACCAGGTTTAATTCCGGCTCATGCAGATATCCCGTTGCCAGAAGCTTATCCATGGAGATCCCCAGA
Source organism: uncultured Bacteroides sp. (assembly GCA_964627835.1). GTDB lineage: Bacteria > Bacteroidota > Bacteroidia > Bacteroidales > SM23-62 > SM23-62. The sequence goes on along the minus strand of CAZVLG010000052.1, from coordinate 1,737 downwards.
ACCTCCGAGATCCTCATTAATTCCAGCACCGATACATTCCGGTTCCCAAGTTCAATCTGGGCAACGGATGACCTCGAAATCTCCAGATACTTGGCAATATCTGCCTGCGAAAGGCCCTTCGATTTTCTCAGTTCCCGGATCCTTCTGCCGATTTGTTTAAGCGATAACCGGTTATTCATGTTTTTCAATCATTCTTACAAAAATACAAAATGTTATGATATCTAACATTTAATTGTTCGATTTTCATGCCGGGACCCGGAGATCAGGTATCTAATATCTCCAGGAACTTATCCCCTCTTAATAACGATGCCTGTTTATTATCATCCCCACAAATTGTTAATTTCACCTTTATGAACATTGCCATAATCATACTCTTCATCCTTTATTTTGTCCTGGTGGTCGGGATCGGGGTGTATGCCACCCGGTTTTCCTCGCGCGGGGTCTCCGAGTTTTTCCTCGGCGGAAGGCAGATGGGAAGACTGGTGGTGGCCCTGTCGGCCGTGGTTTCCGGACGCAGTGCCTGGCTCCTGCTGGGGGTGACGGGGATGGCCTATAGCATGGGGCTTTCATCCCTCTGGGCCGTGGCCGGGTATACCGGGGTGGAGTTCTTCCTGTTTTTGTTCTACGCGCCCAGGCTGAGGAAATTTTCGGGGGAAAACGACTGCATCACCCTGCCGGATTTCTACGCGGCCCGTTTCAACGACCGGAGCGGTACCCTGCGCATCCTTATAATCGTGATCTTCCTGGTCTTCATGGTCACCTATGTTTCGGCCCAGTTCGTGGGCGGGGGAAAGGCGTTTTTTGCCAATTTCGGGCTGGAGCAGAACTGGGGAATTGTCCTCACGGCCGCCATCGTACTGCTGTACACCATCCTGGGCGGATTCCTGGCGGCGAGCCTGACCGACGTGGTGCAGGCCTTTGTCATGCTGGCCGCCCTGGTCGGCCTTCCGGTCTATGCCGTTATTCATTTCGGGGGATGGGCGGAGGTCAGCAGCCAGGTCCTCCAGTTCAACGGGCGATTCCTGGACCCGACGGCACTGGGCTTCGGGGTGTTTGCCGGTTTCCTGGGAATCGGCCTCGGGTCGCCCGGCAACCCGCATATCCTGGTTAGGTACATGTCGATCAAAGATCCGCGGCAGTTTCGGTGGACCGCCATCGTGGGTACCGTCTGGAACATTTTGATGGCCGGGGGGGCCGTTTTCATCGGCCTGGTCGGGAGGGCCTATTTCCCGCTTGACGGCATGCTGCCGGATGCCGATCCCGAGAACGTCTACATCACCCTGGCCAACGAGCTGCTGCACCCGGTGCTTGTGGGACTCCTGCTGGCTTCCATCTTTGCCGCCATCATGTCCACCGCCGACAGCCAGCTCCTGGTGGCGGCCTCCAGCCTTGTGCGGGACCTCTATGACCGGATCCTGCACCGCGATCGCCCCCTGCCCGAGCGCCACCTGACCCTGCTGAGCCGCCTTGCCATCGTCCTGCTGGTAATCCTGGCCGTGGTCCTGGGGATCATCATCGAAGACCTGGTTTTCTGGTTCGTGCTGTTTGCCTGGGCAGGGCTCGGGGCGGCCATCGGTCCCACATCCATCCTGGCCCTTTTCTGGAAACGCACCAGCCGGGCAGGGGTGATCGCCGGACTTATCACCGGTACCGTAACGGTATTTGTCTGGAAATCCATCCCGGCACTGAGCGATTTAATGTACGAGCTGATCCCGGCGTTTATCCTGGCTGTGGCAG
>CAZVLG010000051.1:0-9227 GCA_964627835.1 uncultured Bacteroides sp. | reverse complement strand
CTGCCCCCAGCGTGGAATCACATATGGTCCGGTAATTCCCGGTTGAAAGCAATTTCTCGGCTAGGGCGCCGGCATAGAGGCTGTCCTCAAGATTGAATTTGTTTTTCCATCCTGCACAGAGGATGATCACATCCCTGTCCTGTGCATTCAGCCATTTGAAGATGGCTGTAAAATTCAAATAGGCTCCAATGATTACTTTATGGCATTCGCGCGCCGCATGGATGGCCTGGGTTCCGTTGGTGGTTGAATAAACGATCTGGCGGCCGGCCACCCTGTCGGGAGTAAAATTAAAAGGTGAATTACCGAAATCTGCAAAATCCCTCACGATGCCATCCCGTTCCGCGGCAACCATGAATCCCTTTTCCTTATAAGCCCTGGCCTCCTCCAGTGTGCCAACGGGAATGATCCTCTCGACGCCGTTCGAAAAAGCAGTAACTATGGCCGATGTCGCTCTCAGTATGTCGCTGATCACAGCGATGGCTTCAGGGTTCCTGAAAGCGGGAAATAATACCGGCGAAAAGCAAACTTCGATATTTCTTTTCTTATCATCCATGGTTGAAATCAAGCCCGATCCTTCTTGTAGATAGGCAGTGTTACCACTTCGGCCAACAGATCCTTGTTCCGGATCCGGATCCGTATCTTTGATCCGGGCTCTGCATGCTCCGTGCGTACATAGCCCATTCCGATGCCGGTGTTCATCATTGGTGACATGGTTCCCGAGGTAACGGTACCAATGGATTCTCCATCCTCGCTTAAGATTTCGTAATGCTGGCGAGGGATCCCCTTCTCGATCATGGTGAAGCCTGCCAGGCGGCGGCCGGTTCCATTGTTTTTTTGCTGCAGTAAATATTCCCGGTCTATAAAGGGATTGTCCTCCGGAAATTTCGTGATCCACCCGAGGCCCGCTTCAATGGGAGATGTGGTTTCATCGATGTCGTTCCCATAAAGGCAGAATCCCATTTCCAGGCGAAGCGTATCGCGGGCCGCAAGTCCCGCAGGTTTTATCCCGAATTCCTCCCCTGCCTTCATGACCGCGTTCCAAAGCAGGGCTGCTGCCTCGTTGGCCACATACAATTCAAATCCCCCGGCGCCCGTGTACCCGCTTGCTGAAACGATCACCTTATCTATACCGGCGAATGGGGACTGGAAAAAGCTATAGTACTTCAGTTGCGAAAGGTCCACATCGCTCAGCTTTTGCAGGGCATGAACCGCTGATGGCCCCTGGATGGCAATCAATGACATACCGTCGGACGCATTTTCCAGGACAGCACCATCGCTGTTATGCTCGCCCAGCCATTTCCAGTCCTTTTCTATGTTGGAGGCATTGACCACCAGCAGGTATTTCTCTTCAGTATACCTGTAAACCAGCAAATCATCAACAATTCCTCCCAGTCCATTCGGGAAACAGGTATATTGGATCTTTCCGTCGTAAAGTTTATGAACATCATTTGTGGTCAGCTTCTGTACCAGGGAAGTTGCTCCGGGGCCTTTTACCCAGAATTCTCCCATATGGGATACATCGAATACTCCCACTGCATTCCTGACACAAAGATGTTCATCTTTCACCCCTGAATACTCAAGGGGCATGTTATACCCGGCAAAGGGAACGATCCTGGCTCCCAGTTCCCTGTGGATATGCGTCAAAGCAGTGTCTTTCATTTTGCTTACGAAAATGCTGGGTTCAAGAAAACTCAAAAGTAACAATAATATCCTTGGGGCCAGCCCCCTTGTTGTAAAACAGGTAAGCTCCCCGAATGCTAGAAGGGGTTGTTGAATAAGCCGCCTTAGCGTTTTTTGCGCAGCAAAATATGCAGTGGCGCTTTAACAACCCCTTCAAGCAAAAAGGCCGTAACTGGTCTAGCAGAGACGGCCCCAAGGAAAGAAAACTTGAGTGTTTATTTACTCAGGATCTCGAATTCAACCCTCCGGTTCCTGGCCCTTCCATCGGGTGTATCGTTGGGAGCGATCGGCCTGGAAAATGCATATCCCTTGGCATCAAGCCTGCCCGGGTCGATCCCGTGCTCAACCAGGTATTCAACGACGGATTCAGCCCTTGCCTGTGAAAGCCGGGTGTTTACTTTAAGGGAACCGGTATTGTCCGTGTGTCCTGAGATCTCCATACGGATGGTGGGGTTGCTGTCCATGAATTTAAGGACCTGTTCAAGCTGTGAATAGGATTCGGGTTTAAGGGTGGCTTTTGCTGTTTCGAAAAAGATATTCTCAAGCACTACGGTTGCTCCGACCTCGACCTTATCCAGACCGAAATCCCGGCGGATCTCTTCGTCGGATCCCTCGCCCGATACATCCACTATGTCAAGAAAGAATAAATAATCCCTGGCCATGATCTCCACCCCGTAAGCTTTGCCCTCCGGCAGGCTGACACGATAATATCCGGTATCGTTGGCCACAACTGTTGCCACCACCTTGCTGGCATCGACATCAATGAAATCCAGTTTTGCCATCACCCCTTCAAGGCTCTGGGAATCAAAAACCTTTCCCGTAATAATATAGGATGTATCAATCGCTATGGCCAGTGCAGGCGTAAAGAAGCCTTTTTTTCCCTCCAGGATCCCCGCAATAAGGACATCTTCCGTGCTCATTTTCATTTCTTTTTCTTCGCCGAGAAATACGATCCTGTAAATATCCTTGCCCCCGAATCCCCCCATCCGGTTGGCCGAATAATATGCATACCTGGAACCAGGGGTCACCTTATAAAAAATATCATCATCGGGCGAATTGATTGGATATCCCAGGTTCTCTGCAGGACTCCATTCACCAAAGTCATTGCGTTCGGATTTGAAGACATCAAATCCTCCCATGGTATTATGTCCCTTGCTCGAAAAATAAAGTGTATTCCCATCGGGTGATATGAATACTGCTTCCTCATTGTACGGGCTATTGATTTCCGATCCTATATTCTCGGGCTTCTGCCATTTCCCGAGCGCATCCTGTTCGGAAAAGAAAATGTCCTTGCCACCGCTCGTTGTTTTTTCATTGTCCGACACAAAATAAAATGTCTTGCCATCCGGACTGAGGCACATGCTTGTCTCCCTGTTTTTCGACCTGAGTTTGGAATTGACGTTCTTGGGAGCGCCCCACTTCCTTTCCTTAAGGGTACTGCTGAAGATCCCACCGCCTCCCTTGTCCCCTTTGTAAATAAATAACTGAGTTCCATTCTGTGACAGTCCCACAGCCGCAGTATTATGGTTGAGTACATTTACGGGCTTCCCGAGATTTCTTGCGGACCGCCATCCATCGCCATCGGCACTGGCCACATAAACATCCTCGTAATGTTTGTTATCAATCGGACTGCGTTTGGCTTTTTCAGAATGTTCACGGCGGCTGGTAAAATATACCGCAGAGTCGTTCGGTGCGAAAATCGGATTGTAATCGTCTCCGACCGAGTTAATCTGTTCGCCAAGGTTATTTATGATCACCCGCTGTGGGTGGGCAACGAGTTCCTTCCCGTTCTCACATTCCTCGATAAGCTTGTCGATGGTGCTTCGCTCAAGGGCCAGCTGTTTGGGATCAAGCGATTCCTTGTATTTCTGGTACTGATTGATGGCCTCGTCAAACTCAAGGGTGAGATGGTATGCCTGTCCCCCAAGTAAACGAATGTCCGAGGCCACGTCCTCATCGGCCAGGAAAGCCCGGGTCAGGTATTTAATTGACTCGAATTTATCATCTGAAAAAAGGTAACAGACCCCGATCTTATAATTGAGTTCCGCATTCTCCGGATTATACTTTGCAGCAAACAGGTAATGTTCCCTTGCCTCCCGGTAGGTACCCTTACCGGCCTTGTATAACTTGTCGCCTATCTTAATGTTCTTCCAGGCTTCCTCGAGACCTTCCTCCTTTTCCGTTTTGAATTCAGCCTTTTTTATTTTAACCTGCTGCTGCGCCTGTGTTATTCCTGTATAAATGAAACATAAACAAACCAGCAGACAGTACCTCAAATATTTCATTCTCCTGAATTATTTTTTATTGGTCGCACTCAGATAGATATTCGGAAGCTTCTTCCACTCCCAGTTCGGCAGCCTTGGCCCAATCCTCGCAGGCACCGTTCAGATCGCCCAGAAGTTCCTTCACGAATCCCCGGTTTAAAAATGCTATTCCGTAATCATCGCTCAATTCCACTGCCTTATCCAGAAGTTTAACGGCCTCGGACATATTGTTCAGCTTGGCAAGCGTATTGGCTTTGTTATTATAAACCAGGGAGAAATCCTCCTTAAGCCGGATCACCCGATCGAAATCCTCCAGTGCCCCGTTGTAATCTCCCAGTTGAAATTTGGCACTTCCCCGGTTATTGTATGCCAGGTAAAAAGTCGTATCCAGCTTTATGGCTACCGAATAATCATCGATGGCACCCTGAAAATCGCCCAGTCTGATCTTAACGCTTCCCATATTATTGAATGCCTGTGGGAAATCCGGTTGATGGTTAACGGCCTGCCGGTAATCGTATATGGCACCCTGGTAGTCTCCCAAAAGGCGTTTGGCCGTGCCACGATCATGGTATGCCATTGCATACCGGTTGTCAAGGGTGATGGCTTCGGTAAAATCGAGTATGGCTCCGGTATAATCGTCCTGAAGCAATTTATAGAGTCCCCTGTAATAATATACAAAGGACTCCTTGTATCCGTTCATCAAAGCGGCACTCAGATCCGTATGTACGATTTCCTCCGGGGCATCGCTCATTCTTGCATACCCACGGTAAAAATATGCTTCACCAAGGCTGGAGTTTGTTTCAATGGCCATGGTAAAATCCTGGATTGCCTCGTCCAGGTTGTTCAGGTGAAGATTAACCTTTCCCCTGGTAAGGTAGGCAAGGTCATAATTCGGGTTGTAATCAAGGGCGGCGGAGAAATACTCCAGTGCAACCCAGTAGCTGTCTTCTGCAATACTCTCGATTCCCATATTATATGCTACCTGTGACTCCTTCTTATTCTTCAGGCTGATTTGCTGGGCACAGGTGACAGCCGGGTTAAAGATCAGCAGGCATAGAAAACAGGACAGAAGTAAATAAATATTCCTCATTTACCTGGGATATTTAAATTAACTTTGAAATATACGCATTTCAATATTTTTAGGTTCCCGGGATTAAACAATTTTTATTAAAAATAAAAAAAATAAGTATTTTTAATCAATAAACCAGGACCGTGTTTCCATAGAGAAATCTAATTAGAAACTGTATATCAATCATATATGAAAACAGACCTCAGTTACTTGGAGGCTATGACAGAGGGAGATAAAGGTCTGATACAAGAATTAATCGGCATCTTTTCAACACAGGTTAGGGAATACATTGCCCAAATGCGGAAGTTTCTTGCCGAGCAGAACTGGAGCGAACTCAGCAAACTGGCTCATAAGGCAAAATCTACCGTAGCCATAATGGGGATGAAGGATCTTGCTGAACAACTTAAGCAGTTGGAACTGCTGGCAAAACATCAGGAAAAAACCGGGACCTATGCTGAATACATCGATCATTTTGCCAGTGAATGCAGGGAAGCATTAACGGAACTGAAACTTTACAAATAATACTCCAGCGTAACAGACATGGGAAGCCTTCAATAAACGCGGTAATTTAAAAAAGGGGAAAATATGTTAAAAACAGAGACCATTCAGGACATTATAGTTGTCAGATTTGAAAATGTTAACCGTTTCAATGCATTGATCGCTGAACCAGTGAAGGAACAGTTAAAGGAATATTTTAACAAGCCCAAGACCAAGCTCATCCTCAACCTTGAGAACATTGATTTTGTCGACAGTACCGGATTTGGTGTATTCCTTTCGATCATGAAGACCGCCAATAATAATTATGGCTTCTTTAAGATGTGCAACATCACCCCTGAAGTCATGGAATTGTTTAAACTCCTGCATTTGCATAATGTGTTTGAGATCTACAGTTCGCTGGAGGATTGCATTGAGAGTTTTCAGTAAATGTTCCAGTGTTCGCTTCCGAACTGCTTCTGTAACGGAACCGTTCAGTATCTTCCGCAGTATGATCAATACAACCTAATGATTTGCATGATTTTGCGTATTATGGCATGAATCCTGTTAGGTTTAACATGAATTCACTCCGGCGTGCGGTTTCCAGCCATCATTCAGGCGTTTGACATAAAACCTCAAGGTATGATGAGGCCAGATTCAGTCAATTTTAACCGGATTTTATTAAGGACCCTCACGCTCGCTTTCATTCTATTGCTTGCCGGCAGATGCCCTGCACAAAAAAATGGTATCCGCCTGCCCTTTCGCATGGCAAACAATCTGATCATTCTCAGTGCCTCGATCAACGATTCAGACACCCTGCATTTTATCCTGGATTCGGGTCTCAAAAATTCCATTATCTGTGAACTGGGTGCGGGAGAGATTCTCAATCTCCAGGAGGCAAGGGAGATCCACGTATTGGGATTGGGAGATAGCAGCCACGCTGAAGCGATCCATTCCGGCGGCAACCTTCTTACCCTCGGTGGTATGGGCTTCCCCGAACAGGATTTTATGGTCCTTTCGAGAAATATACTTCAATTATCCAACAGGATGGGCACCCGGATCCACGGCATGCTGAGCATGGAACCCTTCTATGATTATATTGTTGAAATTGACTATATCCGAAGATATATTTCCATATCACCCCCGGAATCTTTCAGGTATCCAAAGCCGGGCAGGTATGCCAGCATCCCCATTCAGATGGAAGCGGGGAAGCCATTCCTGGTGATTAACCTTAAAACGGCTGAGGGAAATTCATACCACGTTAAACTCTTGCTTGATTCCGGGGCAAGCAATGCGCTCTGGCTTGACATGAATAGCCTGGAGGATTTCCCCATTCCGGAAAAGAACAGGCACTGCCACCTGGGATGCGGCATCAGCGGGGATGTGACGGGACTGCTGGGCAGGATCAAGCAGGTTGAGATCGGTCCGTACAGCCTCCCCGATGTGATCGTCTCCTTTCCGGATTCCCTTGACATCTCACAGCAGGAATCCGTGCAGGGAAGGAATGGGAGCCTAGGGTCGGAGATCCTGAAAAGATTTGATGTTATCCTTGATTTCCCGGGACGGCAGATCCTGCTGCGCCCCAATCGCAACTTCCAGCAGAAATTCCATTACGATATGAGCGGCATTGAGGTCATCGCCGAGGTACCCGACCGCCCGGTTTATCTGATTTCAAGGGTTCGGGATGGTTCGGTTGCCCATCTGGCAGGGGCCCGTCCGGGAGACCGCATCCTGAGCATCAACAATGTTCCGGTACAAAGGTACAGTCTCGGGGATATTTATCTGAACCTGCTTGGTAACGAGGGGAAAAGAATCACCATGGAACTGCTCCGGGAAAGCGAAAAGATCAGGATCAGTTTTCAGCTGGAAGAATACATCTGAAGCTCCGGGTCCCAAAAAATCCCGTCATTTTTTTGAAAATATCAACTGCTTTCATTATTTATGCAGTCGCTAACCAATTACACGAATCATCATGAACAGAATTTTCAGCCTATTCATTGCATTGAGCCTGCTCACGGCCTGCGGAAAGGGTACAAATAAATCCGGCAAGGAGACCGCTGCGGAAATAATTCCCATTACCGTTGCCGAATTTATCGGAGATGCAGGACCGTTTGTCGACCAGGCCGTTCAGATCAGCGGAACAGTGGTGCATGTTTGCCGTCATGGGGGACAAAAAATGTTCATCATTGGAGAGGACGGGGAAGAGAGGATCCGTATTACTACCGGCGAAGACATTGCTGAATTCCAGGTTGATCTGGAAGGCGAAAAGGTAGAGGTAACCGGTTATGTCAGGGAACTCATCATTGATGACACCTATCTGGCGGAGTGGGAAGCAGAGGTATTGACAGGCGGTCAGATGGATCGGGGCGAGGGACATGAAGGCGGCGTCGGACACGGAGAACATCCCGAAGCAAGCCAGGATCCAGACCAGGCATCCCAGGCTGCCGAACCGGATAGTTCAGGACAGGATGCTGAAAATCAGAAGGAAGCACAGCTGGCCAACATACAAAAGATCCGGGATGAAATAGCTGAAAGTGGTAAAGACCATCTTTCGGATTATTGGATCGAAACCATAGAATTTAAGGTAATTAAGGATTAGTTTCCTGCAAGATTCATGAAGCTTCGGAAGTGGAACCGCATCATTCACCGTGACCTCGGTTATATTTTCTTTGGCATGTCCATTATTTATGGGCTCTCCGGAATTGCCCTGAATCACCTCGACGACTGGAATCCCGATTATATTATCCGGGTATACGAAACGAAACTGGATGATCTGCCTGGTCCCGGCCCGGTCAGCCGTGAACAGGCAGAGAGCCTGGTTGAGAGGATTGACGGGAGTTACCAGTACCGAAACCATTTTTTCCCTCAGGAAAACATCCTTAAAATATTTCTAAAACAGGGTTCTGCGTCCATAAACCTGGAGACCGGACTGACCTACATCGAAGTGCTTAAAAGAAGACCTGTGTTCCACGAAGTAAATTTCCTTCATTATAATAAGCCAAAAAAACTGTGGACCTGGTATTCCGATGCCTTTGCCGTAGCACTGATCCTGATGGCAATTACGGGACTGTTCATAATCCGGGGTAAAAATGGGATCACAGGAAGAGGGGCCTGGCTGACCGCATTGGGTATAATTATACCTGCTATTTTCTTGATACTATATCTGTAATTCGATATTGGATCAAGTTTGATTTTCACTATATTGGTAATAATTTTATACTAACCACAATCCAATACCATGAGTGAAAAGATCCTGAAAGCACTGATGCAGCTCTTCGCCATCATCGCCAGGCCAGACAGCAGTAAGGATGAGAGGATCAGCGTTGTCGAGTCTTTCCTGATGCGCCAGTTAAACCATGAGCTGGTTCAGGAATACCTTAAGGTTTTCGATGAATACTATACACTGCACCAGGAAAAACAAAAGGAATCAACCAAAAGGATCCGCAGGATCTCTTCAAGCTCCGTCCGTGTCCTGAAGATCTGCACAGCCATAAACGAAGAACTGGCCCAGCCCCAAAAAATCATCGTGCTCATACAGCTGCTTGAATTCGTCCGGTCCGACAGTGTCGAGATATCTGAACAGGAAATGGAGTTCATAACCACGGTGGCCGAAACTTTCAATATCCCGGAAGAAGAATACAACCAGATCCGGGATTTCGTGCTTTTCTCCTTCAATGAAGTGCCTCACTCCGAAGAGATCATGCTTATCGATGGCAATAAGGAATTCAAGGAAAAGGAAA
>CAZVLG010000050.1:0-3398 GCA_964627835.1 uncultured Bacteroides sp. | reverse complement strand
GAACGAACTGTGGCTGGCTGCGGATCATATCACGGGACTGGCAGACGGCGATCCTTTGAATATCGCCTGGAGGGATACAAGCGGGAACGCACACCATGCTTCCCAGTCCAACGCCAGCTACCGGCCTACCTACGAAACCGGCGAGGCAAACGGTTTACCTGCGGTCAGGTTCAGCGGTCCCCCGGGAAACCAGTACCTGGAAGACAGCATGAGCTATTCCGCCAGGACGGTATTTGTGGTCTACAGGGTAAGTTCCGTATTGCAGGATGGAAATGACCTGGGACAATTATGGGGGAACTATGCCGATGCCGTTCAGGTAGCCGTAGATCCGCGGGCCACTAACCTTAGGGGCTGGAGCTTCGACGGCAACGGAAGCTCCCTTGCCAGGTACGGGATACTCGGGGATGCCTATGAACCGCCCGGTTTTGTCTCCAATGATAATTCAAAGCAATGGAACTATGACCAGTTCCAGATCGTAGCCGTTGAATTCGAGGTGACCCGGCAGCTCAGCAACCAGGTGATCGGTTCCCTGGTCAAACAGTTTGCAATCGGGGACCATCTGTTCGGCGGGGACATTGCCGAAATAATCGTATACAATTCCACACTGAACAATGCACAAAGGGTTATCGTAGAAAATTACCTGGCAGCAAAATACAAACTGGATATAGCCACCGAAGGAATCGATTACTATGCTTACCAGGGAACCCATGGATATGACCTGGCCGGTATCGGGCGCACGGACACGGACAACCAGCATCTTAATTCACAGTCCGCCCGCATACTGAGAGTGGGAAATGCAACCGGCCTGGGCAACGGAGAATACCTGTTATTCGGGCATGATAACGGGCCTTTGGGGTGGACATCTGTAAACGTACCGGCCGATTCGATCAAGCGCCTGCAGCGTGAATGGCGGGTTGACGAAACCGGCGACTTGGGCGACCTGGACGTCATGATCGATACCAGCCTGTTGCCGGCACTGCCTGCCGGGCACGAAGGATATTATCTTCTGGTTGATGCGGACGGCGATTTTACGGGGGGCGCTGTTATCCTTCCCCTTTCGCTCAGTGGGGGTGAATATGTCTATGAACTGCTTAACTTCAATGCCGGGGATTACCTGACCGTAGGGATTAAGACTCCAACCGCCGAATTCAGCAGTTCCGCTTCCTCAGCCTCCGAATCCGCCGGTACCGCAAATGTGGAAGTCGCCCTTTCGAAAGTACTCGGAACGGATGTGCTGGTTTACTTTACCATTACCGGTGGTACTGCCACCGAGGGACCTGCAGACGACTACACCATTTCCGCGAGTCCTATTACGATTTCGGCAGGAAACCCCTCGGGTGATATTGTGATCACCATCAACGATGACCCTGACATTGAACCTGAAGAAACCATAATCATCGACATCGACAGCACCTCTTCCGCGGCCGCCCTGGGTCCGCTGCTTCAGCATACTTTTACGATCAGTGACAATGATAACGATGGGTTTACCGGCCCTGGAGGTGTGGGTGATACCAGCATAAACCATCTGTGGTTGAGGTCCGGCGACCTGGCGTTTGCAAATAACGATCCTGTGACTACCTGGACGGATACCTCCGGCCATCAGAATCACGCCATAAATCTTACTCCTGGACAGGAACCCATTTTCATCACCGGCCAGATCAACGGTTATCCCGTCGTTCGTTTTGATGATGCATCGCAACAGTATCTGGGTAATAATAAATCATTGGGAGTAACCGGTTCCGGGCCATCCACGGTATTCATCATTGCACGGAATGCGGAGTTGGACCAGCATTCGGGCTTGTTTATCGGGCAGTCACCGGGGACCGGCGGCACCGTTAGGCATTATGGACTGGAAGCCAGTGCCACAGTACGGTTCAATAACGGGAACAGGGTCTTTGATGCGGGTTTCCCGATTGGAACCTGGAGGCTCGGAACCTGGATCAATACGGCAGGGGCTCAATACCAGCAGTATGATTTCTTCCTGGACGGTGTGCAGAGGGCCGAGACATCCGTTTCGAGTCCCACTAGTGTCCCGAATACGAGCGACGACCTGTTTTTTGTTGGGGCCGGACTCGGTACGGGCACCACATTCTCCACAAACCGTTTCCTTGCCGGTGACCTTGCCGAAGTCATCGCCTATAATTATGAGCTGAACCAGGCGCAGCGGATCATCGTCGAAAATTACCTGGCTGCCAGGTACCATACCGATATCAGCATTGCCAATGACCGGTACACGCATGACGCCACACATGGCAGCGATGTCGCAGGGATCGGGCGGGTAGACCTGAATAACCTGCATACGGCAGCACAGTCCTCAGGTATGTTCAGGATAAGCAATTCCAGTGACCTGGGAGATGGTGAATACCTGCTTTTCGGCCATGATGGCGGGAATGCATCCTCATGGACAACGGTTGAAACCCCGGGGGATTCCATCCGCCGCATTACCCGCGAATGGAGGCTCGATGAAACCGGGGATGCCGGTACGGTTACCATACTGCTCGATACCGCCCTGCTCCCCGGGAAGCCCGCCGGATACAATCAATACATCCTTTACCTGGATGCAGACGGGGATTTCAGCAGTGGAGCCACACAGGTTCCCCTCCAAAAAACGGCAGAAGGGTACGCAGCCTACGGGATCGACATCACCGACGGCCAGTATGTCACTTTTGGCATACTCAGGCCGGTTATCCGGTTCGCCCAGGTATCCTCAAATGGGAGTGAGGGCACGACACCTGTGCAGTTCCAGGTAAGCCTCAATTATGCGCTTTCCTTTGCCGTATCCGTGAAATACCTTGTCGATACAAGCTCCTCCACCGCGGACATGGGGACTGATTTTAGCATTGTTGACAGCATAGCCACCATACCTGCCGGAAACACGAGCGTATTGATCCCGGTTGTCATTATCAACGATACAGACCCGGAACCGGATGAAACCATCGTCCTGAAACTATCCGGGCCCACCTCGGGTATTACCCTGGGTGCTGATTCCGTGCATACATATACCATAAATGATAACGATGCCGCCAGGCTGATTGATTTTACCCTCAGCTCGTCATCCGGTGATGAAAATGCTACACCAGTCTTCCTGACTGTAAAGCTCAGCGTTAAAGATCCAACCAATCCCACGACCGTTGATTATGCAGCCACCGGCGGAACAGCCACCAACGGAAGCGATTATATCCTGGCCAGCGGTACGGCTACGGTTCCTGCAAACCAGATCTCCACCACGATCCAGGTAACCATCATTGATGATGAGCTGTACGAAATGGATGAGACCATCGTAGTAACCCTTTCCAATCCCAGCAATGCCAATCTTGGCAGCAAGAAGGTCCATACCTATACTATCCTGGATAACGATCCCAAACCGGAACTCGCATTTGTGATCGCCAATTCAAATG
>CAZVLG010000049.1:0-4444 GCA_964627835.1 uncultured Bacteroides sp. | reverse complement strand
TGCCGATAACCTTTACGTGGTCCTTACTGCCAAAGGGCTAAACCCGGCCATGAAGATCATCAGCCGCGCTTCGAACGAAAACAGCGACATCAAACTGAGAAGGGCGGGTGCATCCAATGTGATCTCTCCGGACCGGGTCGGGGGACAACGAATGGCTAAGCTTGTTTTCCAGCCGGATATCGTCGAATTCGTGGACTTCATGATGCTGCAGGAACCCGGATCGGTCATTTTAGAGGAGTTGACCTGTGAATCGCTTGCCAACTGTTTTGAAGGAAGGGAAATAAAGGAACTGGACATTCGTAACCGGACCGGGACGACCATTATCGGCCTTCGGAAAGCAGACCGATCCTACATAATCAATCCATCTCACAACGCAATACTTTCCGCTTCGGATAAGCTATTTGTGCTCGGAACGGTGAACCAGATCAACCATCTGAAGGAGCTGCTTGTAACCGAGCAGTAAAGACGGACCAGACCCCATTAGCTGCCTGATGGCGATTCAGGCAACCGGCCAGTAAAGTCGCATCCACAAACGGAAATGATCAATTATAAGTTATTATTAATCAGCCAGATATTGTAAGTCCTCCGAATTCAACTTTTTCCCCTTTTTTGTTGCTATATCAAAAATTTTGAATATTTTTGCAGTTCATTTTCAGAGAAGGACAGAATATACAAAAAACAGGATATGTACATTACATCGGAAAAGAAGAAGGAATTTTTTAAGAAATATGGCAAGTCTGAGGAAAATACAGGGTCTGCAGAAGGACAGATTGCCATGTTTTCCTACCGTATCTCGCACCTGACCGAACATCTGAAAAATAACAAAAAGGATTTTGGCACACAGCGGGCACTTGTAAAACTGGTGGGGAAGCGCAGGCGGCTCTTGAATTACCTGAAAGACAGGGACATTGAAAGGTACAGGGCCATCATCAAGTCATTGAAGCTACGAAAGTAAAAAAGATAATCTGAAAAAAGGCAATTCCTGCAATTGCCTTTTTTCATATACATAAGAGACGTTATTTAATAAGTTAATAAGTTACAAGAAGATGTTAAAAGTTATAACCAAGACAATCGATCTGGGAGACGGAAGAACCATAACGATCGAGACTGGGAAACTGGCCAAGCAGGCCGACGGAGCGGTTGTCGTACAGATGGGCAAAACCATGTTGCTGGCAACGGTGGTTTCTGCTACGGAAGCAAAAGAAGATGTTGATTTTATGCCCCTATCGGTTGAGTACAAGGAAAAATTTGCAGCAGCCGGAAGATTTCCCGGTGGATTCCTTAAAAGGGAAACCCGGCCAGGCGATTATGAAATATTGATCTCAAGGCTCGTAGACAGGGCACTGAGACCCCTTTTCCCGGATGACTATCATGCGGAAACATTTGTCAATGTCATGCTCATTTCTGCCGAGGCGGATATCATGCCCGATGCACTGGCCGGCCTGGCCGCATCTGCCGCCATGAGTGTTTCAGACATCCCGTTTAACGGGCCGATTTCCGAAGTCCGGGTTGCAAGGGTCGATGGAACGCTGATGATCAATCCCACATTCAAACAGATTGAGAAGGCTGATATTGATATTATTGTGGGTGCGACCGAAAAAAACATCATGATGGTGGAAGGGGAAATGGATGAGGTATCCGAAAAGGATATGCTTGAAGCCCTCAAATTTGCCCACGAAGAGATTAAAAAGCATTGCAGGATCCAGCTGGAATTGCAAAAGGAAACAGGAAAAGAGGAAAAGCGGGCTTACGAGCATGAGCTTAAGGATGAAGCCATGAAGGCCGAGATCGAGAAGCAGGCATACTCCAAATTAGCAAAGATTGCATCATCGGGATTGTCAAAGCAGGAAAGGCACGATGCCATCGATGAAGTAAAGGAAGAACTGCTGGCCTCCATGATCGCTGAAGACGATGATGAGGCGAGCCCCCCAAAAGCCATGTTCAACCGTTATTTTCACGAGGTGGAAAAAAAGGCGCTTCGGGATCTGATCCTGGACAAGGCAAAGAGAGTTGATGGACGCAAAACCGATGAGATCCGTGAGATCTGGTGCGAGGTTGACTGTCTGCCTGCGGCACATGGTTCGGCGATCTTCACCAGGGGGGAGACCCAGTCCCTCACCTCCGTGACCCTTGGAAATAAAATGGATATGAAACTCATTGATGAGGTACTGATCCAGGGGACAAACAAATTCACCCTGCACTATAATTTCCCGCCGTTTTCAACCGGTGACGCCCGTCCAAACCGCGGGATCAGCCGCCGGGAAGTGGGACATGGCAACCTTGCACACCGTGCCCTGAAAAGGGTTATCCCAATGGGCACGGAAAATCCATATGCGGTCAGGATCGTTTCGGACATCCTTGAATCAAACGGATCTTCTTCCATGGCAACGGTTTGTGCCGGGACCCTGGCGCTGATGGATTGCGGTGTCAAGATCCGCAAGCCGGTATCGGGCATCGCCATGGGACTGATCACCGAGGCAGGTTCGAAGAAGTACGCCATACTCTCGGATATTCTCGGGGATGAGGATCATCTTGGTGATATGGATTTCAAGGTGGCCGGTACCCGTGACGGGATCACCGCCACGCAGATGGATATCAAGGTAGACGGGCTGCCCTACAAAATTCTGGAGGAGGCCCTTGAGCAGGCCAGGAAAGGAAGGCTTCATATCCTGGATAAGATGACCGCAGTTATCTCCGAGCCCCGCGAAGAATATAAACCTCATGCGCCCAGGATCATTCAGATCACTATAAACAAGGACCTGATCGGCGCATTGATCGGTCCCGGAGGCAAGATCATCCAGGGCATCCAGAACGAGACCGGAGCAACCATCGTAATCGAAGAGATCGACAATAAGGGCGTGGTGGATGTATTTGCGGATAACAAGGAATCCATCGATGCTGCCCTGGCAAAGATCAACGAGATCGTCCAGGAACCCGAAGTAGGTGAAACCTATAAAGGCAAGGTCAAAGGAGTGGTTTCATTTGGTTGTTTTGTGGAGATCATGCCCGGGAGAGAGGGACTTCTCCATATCTCGGAATGGGACTGGAGAAGGATCGAGAAAATGGAAGACGAGGTCAAGGTCGGAGACGAATTGGAGGTTAAGCTGATCGATATCGATCAGAAGAACGGCAACCTAAAGCTCTCGAGGAAAGTCTTGAAACCCAGACCGGAACGCAGCGATGATCAGCGCCAGCAGTCCAGGGACCAAAGGCCCCACCACCAGGAAAAGAAACCTCAGTAGGCATACGGAATTTACAGCCTGACCGGTCTTTAATCGCTAAAGATTAAGCTTATCCTGGAATCATGATTTAAGCCGTCCGGATGATCTCCGGGCGGCTTTCTTTTTGTATCTTTAAGATCCTGTGTTATCCAAAATCAGATAGTATGAAAAAAATCCTAATGATTCCTGCAATGGCTTCACTTCTTGCATGTACACCACAGAAATACGAATACCCCGAAACCCGAAAGGTTGATACGGTGGATAATTACTTCGGCACACTGGTGCCGGACCCTTATCGCTGGCTGGAAGATGACCGGTCGCCCGAAACGGAAGCCTGGGTCAAGGCCCAGAATGAAGTTACATTCGCCTACCTGGAACAGATCCCCTTCCGGGAAAAACTGAAAGAAAGGATTGCTGAACTGATCAACTATCCGAGGGCCGGTGCTCCCTGGAAAGACGGCAAGTATTATTTTATCGAAAAGAATGACGGTCTCCAGAACCAGGATGTTTATTACATTATGCAAGATGCAGACAGCGAACCGGAGGTCTTTATTGATCCCAATACCCTATCCGGGGAAGGAACCGTTGCGGTTACCAGTGTCAAACTTTCGGATGACAGCAGATTTGCTGCTTATGGGGTGGCCCGGGCCGGCAGCGACTGGCAGGAGATTTACGTGAGGGACATGGAATCCGGAAAGGATCTTGAGGATCATATTCGGTGGACCAAATTCGCTTCGGTGGCATGGCATGGGAATGGATTCTTCTACAGCCGTTTCGAAGAACCCGGCGAAGGCGATGAGCTTTCCGGGAAAAACCTGAACAACAAAGTGTATTACCACAAAATCGGTACTTCACAGGAACAGGATAAAATGATCTACTGGGATCCCGAACGCAATGACCTGACCTATATTCCCATGACCAGCAAGGGAAGCAATTACCTGGTGCTCATTGTTTTTGAGAGTACCAGCGGCAATGCGGTCATCGTGGCGGATCTTTCAAAGAAAACCCCCGAGTTCCGGGAAGTTCTCAAGGGATTCAAGCATAATTACAATCCGATTGAGGTGCTGGACAACCGGCTTTACCTTCATACCGACAGGGATGCAGGCAGATATAAGATCGTCGCCATGGATCTGAAAAATCCCGGGTCAGAACTGGATGATATTGTCGCCGAGCAGGAAGACAGAGTCATCTCAGGGGCATGGATCGCAGCCGGGAGGCTGGTT